>RECJ01000249.1 GCA_007694115.1 Leptolyngbya sp. DLM2.Bin27
GCAAGGCGAGACTATTTTGCTGTTGCGCAAGGGCGGCATTCGAGAAGCTAAGGGACAATTTTCGCTGGCCGCGCGGCAGGTGTTACTGCTGCCCACCCTAGAACATCAAAAGACCGCTTTGCTCAAGCCACCCTTTCAGCCGCTGGCAGAAGCAGGGCCACCAATCGATGCCGATCCAATCTGCTTTACTAGCTGGGCCACCATTACCCATGCCCTGCCGCTGACCGCCCCAGCTGAGGTGACACCGCTGCTGCCCTATCTGATCTGGAATCAGCAGTTTGTGGCAGAGCGACTGGGCTGGCAGCCCGATCGCCCCCTCTACGGCCTGCTGCTGCGGGCCTATCGCCTAGAGTCGCCCCTGGTGCTGCCGCGCCATGCTGGCTATGGCGGCTGCCGCTCGTGGGTTGAGATCGGTCAATCAGTCACGGTGAGCAATCGCACGCCAGCGCTGAGTGAGGCCGACTACACCGACCGGGCCAACGCGATTTTGGCGACGCTGCCGTCGATCACTCCGATTGTGCCGCCAACGGTCAGCGCCTAGCGATCGGGGTGGCTTGACTCCGGTGGCCTCAAACCGGTCGGCCAATGGGTCTTGGAAGACCGTGCGGTTGGTCGCCTCCCGCCGAGTCTCTGGCCCATGACCCTGGTTTAAGCCCTGGTAGGGTTTAGCCTGAGCCCGCCAGGGCTAGCCCTGGTTGGGCTGGGCAAACACCGTTTCGTCGGCTTGCCGCCAGGCCGGGTCAACCAGGCAGATAAACACCAGCGGCTGATCTCCGGTATTGCGAATATACTGGCGGGCGTTGGGCGGAATGTACACCGCATCGCCTGGGACAACTGCGCTAACCTCGTCGTCAATGTGCATCTCCCCCTGCCCAGAGAGCAGGTAGTAGACCTCTGAGGTGGCCAGAGCGTGGGGGGTAGACACCTGGCCCACCGGCACCACCGCGTGGGCCAGGCTGTAGCGCAGATCGATGTCCTGTTTGTCAGGGTGCAGCAGTTCCCGCAGCTGGGTGCCGTCGCCGGCCACAAATTGGGGACAGTCGAGCAGTTTGCGAATCAGCATGGCAGTGGCAAAGATGGTGCTCTCTCGGTGGCTCCTGGCCTAGGTGGCCGGGCTAGAGTCTGGCACCTGGGCAATTTTCTTCGCCATCATAGCTTCTACTGCGTCAGGGGCAAGGGGGCGAGAAAACAAATATCCTTGACCCAGCTCACAGCGGAGAGCTTTGAGCTGAGCGTGGTGGCGCGGCGTTTCGATCCCTTCAGCCACCACGTCTAGGCCAAGATTCCAGGCCAGGCGCACCACCGACTGCAAAATCTCCAGCTTTTCAAAATCTTGGTCGGCGTTTTCGATAAACGAGCGATCAATTTTTAGGCAGTCAAAGGGAAACCGGTGCAGATAGCTCAGAGATGAGTAGCCGGTGCCGAAGTCATCAACTAGCAGCTTAATGCCCAGGGCCTTGATCTGCTCCAGGATGGTGATAATCGAATCGGAATGGTCGATCAATACCCCTTCGGTCATTTCAATCTTGAGCCGATGGGCGGAAAAGCCGGTTTTCTCGACAATCTGCCGGATTCTTTCAACCAGGTGGGGCTGGGAAAACTGCTTGCTGGACATGTTGACGCTGACCGTAAAGGCAGCCATTGACGGGTTTTGCTCTGTCCACACCTGCATCTGGCGGCAGGCTTCGTTCAGCACCCACCAGCCCAGGGGAATAATCAACCCGGTGGTCTCGGCAATTTGAATAAACTCCCCCGGCAGCAGCAGACCTCGGGTGGGGTGCTGCCACCGCACCAGCGCTTCAAAGCCGCAAATTTCCTGGTTACTGAGGGTGACGATGGGCTGGTAGTGCAGCCGTAGCTCCCCTCGCTCAATCGCGTGGCGCAGGCCAATTTCGGTTTGCAGCTTGAGGTCTTGCTGCATCCACAGCGAGTTGTCAAATAGATGCCAGGGCTGGCCGAGGTCGGGTTTGATTTGGGCGAGGGCAGTATCGGCATCGCTGAGCCAGGCGTCAGCACTCTGGTAATGGCCAGGCCCCAGGGCAATCCCAATCCGGGTCTCGACCGGCACCGGCTGCGGCAACATTGGCTGGCTGAGGGCGGTGTGCACCTGATCGGCCAGTTCGATAGCGGCTGCACTCGTGACGATGTCTTCCAGCAACATCACAAATTGGTTGTCGGCCAGGTGAGCTACGGTGGTTTCGGGGCGGGCCTGGAGCTTGAGCCGACAGCCAACCTCGGTCAACAGATCAGCTCGCAGGGGCTGGCCTGGGGAGCCAATCAGGGGAGCGTCGGTCAACCCAACCCCAGTCACATCGATTAACAGCAGCGCCATCAGCCCGTGGGGCTGGCTGTGGGCTCGGGCCAGGGCATGGCTCAACCGATCCATCAACAGCAGCCGGTTGGGCAGGCCGGTGAGGGTATCGTAGAGGCCTGGCGGCGGGGCGTTGTGCTGCTGGGCGGGGGAGATATCTCGGAGGGTGATTAGGGCGGTGCCAGCCCCAGGCCCAGAGTAGGGACAGCTGGTGATGGCCACCCAGCGGATGCGGGCCGGAGCACCCACCGCCAGCAGCAGTTCTTCGTTGCACAGATGCTGGCCCGCTAGCACTCGGCCTAGGGGCAGCTCTGGGGTGGTGAGGGGCCGCTGGTGGCGGTCTAGCAAATGGTATGGCACGGCGGCATGGGCCTGTACCAAGCCACCGATGCCCCCCGGCAATAACGTCTCAGCGGCAGCATTACAAAACACCACCGCCCCGGCCTGATCGACTACGATCACGGCCTCTGGCAGGTGGCTGAGCACAGCCAGGGGCATCTCAGGGGCTAGGGGGGAAGGCTGGAGCATAGGGACGGCCAGGGCGAGAACGTCGGTGGGGTGAAGCAGGCAGGCAAGCCCAGCTTGGGATGTTGAGGGTGTGATCGTCTAGGCAATGGATTAAGTCGGCTCTGGGGCGCGATCGCAGCCCGTAGGCCTAGTCTGCCCAAAATGCTTTTGGGTTAATCCCCTAGTGTATTTTGCACTGGCCTGTTTGGCACTGGCCTGTTTGGCACTGGCCTGTTTTGCGCTGGCCTGTTTGGCGCTGGCCTGTTTTGAGCAACTCATATCAAATCCGAATCGTATGCCCCCGACTCCAAACAGGCGGATTGCGTAGGGGCAAACGGTGTTTGCCCAGCTCAACCGGGGCTAGCCAAGGCGGATCGAGTATCAGCGGCCTCCAAGCCCCGATTGGTGAGCCGATCTACAGGTGAGTAAGTTTGCCAAATCTATGGCAAAACACCGGTAAAACCTACGATAAGGTGCTGTAGAAAACGACTGAGCCCCCTGATGAGACCCATGGGTATCATCGCAGGAGCCGTTCCAAGGCCTACACTTAGACTGGTGTATTTGTGTTGAGAGATCTAAGATCGCGGGGGTGAGGCACTCAGGGGCCAACATGGCAAAAATAGGTGAGCCATGGCCGGCGGTGCGAGATCAGCCAACCGCCTCGATTCTGAGCCTGCCAGTCATGCCTGGTCGCAATCGCTGGGTCGCAATCGCTGGGTCGCAATAGTTCTGTCGCAGAGGTTCTCTGTCGCCGTTTAATCGATAGCCTGGGCACTGCCCACAAACAGGGTGAGTCTAGGGTTATAGCTTAATTACCAGGCTGACAACGGGATAGCGAGCAGCATGGAGCAAACACTACTGGGAGGTCGGTATCAAGTCATCCGGCGGTTGGGGTCTGGGGGATTCAGCCGCACCTTTTTGGTGACCGATATCCACTTGCCAAACCACCCCCAATGCGTGATTAAGCAGCTCAAAGTGCAGGATAAAGATACGGGCACCCTCGACATGGCCCGCCGCCTTTTTGATACTGAGGCCAGGGTGCTCTACCAGCTGGGTAACCACCCCCAGATTCCTGCCTTGATGGCGCACTTTGAAGAAGACCAGGAGTTTTATCTAGCCCAGGAATATATCGAGGGCAGCCGCCTCAACCGACAGGTGGAAGAGGGCAAACCTTGGTCAGAGACCCGAGTGGTGCTGCTGCTGCAAGAAGTGCTGGAAATTCTGGCCTTTGTCCACCGTCAGCAGGTGATTCACCGAGACATTAAGCCATCCAACCTGATTCGCCGCCACCGGGATGGCAAACTGGTGCTGATTGACTTTGGCGCAGTCAAGCAGGTGACCTCTTCGCCGCTGCTCGACGCCGAGACTGGGGCCACCAACCTCACCGTGGCCATTGGCACCCACGGCTACATGCCCAACGAGCAGTATGCCGGCAAACCCCGCTTTAGCAGTGATGTGTATGCGGTGGGGATCCTGGGCATTCGGGCGCTGACGGGGCTACACCCCCAAAAAATTGCAGAAGACCCGGTGACGAGTGAAGTCGCCTGGCGTCAGCACGCGCCTACGGTATCGTCATCGCTGGCGGCGGTGATCGACCGGATGGTGCGCTACGACTTTCGCGATCGCTACCCCACCGCCCAGGAAGCCCTAGACGCGCTGCAAAATTTGCCCAACCCCCTGCACGGGCTGGTGGGCACCCAGATTTATCAAACCTGGATGAAAGGGGCCAACGGCCAGGGGCCAACGTTTCCCGGAGACAATACCGATGCAGCCCTGAGCCCCGCTGAAACCTCAGAACCCACCGCCTTTGCCGACGAGGATGATTCGACCTCTCTATTTCCGGTCGATCTGGCTTTCAGCGACAGCATTGTACCGGCGGCGGTGCCCACCCTAGCGCCAGGCCGGATGGGCAAACCCAAACTCTCTGGCCAGATGCGATTGCTAGTGGCCAGCACCCTGCTGGGGACATTGAGTCTGAGCCTATTGCTCTGGCGCAGCGGTCTGACTATTGTCTTTGAGCGCAATTCGACGGGAGAGATCATACCGTTTCAGTCGGCCAACACTCCGCCCCTGATGGCCGATCTGGGGCTGTTGCTGCCCCCCGAAGAAAAGGCCACCTATTTGGTGCGCCAGGGCAATCGTCTGTGGGACAAAGAGCGCTACCCTGACGCCCTCGATATCTATAACGAAGCGGTCAGGGCTCAGAGCGACTATGCCCCCGCGCACCTGGGGCGCTGCAAAGCATTGATTGCCCTCAAGCGGCCGCTGGAGGCCATCGCCGCCTGCGACGACGCCCTGGCCTACAGCACCTCCTACCCCGAAGCGTTGCGCAGCAAGGGCAATGCCGAAGAACAACAGGGCCGCCTGCTGGCCGCCCTCCAACTGTACGAAGAGGCCAACCGCCAAATGCCCGTCATGTTTGAGGCTTGGCTAGACCGGGGCCGGGTGCTGCAAAAACTGGGGCGATCGGCTGAGGCCATTGCCGCCATTGACCAGGCGATTGCCCGCAACCGTGAGTCCGCTGAGGCCTGGACTGTCCGTGGCGAGGCGACCTGGGCTTTACAGCGGTACGACCAGGCGATTGTGGCCCTCGAAAAAGCCCTCCAAATTGACCCCGACTATGGCCCAGCTCAAGACCTGCGCCAGCGGGCCAAACGGACTATAGGGCGGTGAGGGGGTGGGTGGGTGAGGGGGGAATTACCCGTCCACCCCTCACCCCTGACTCTCCAGCACCTCCACCCGCACCTCAGCTGCTAGGGTCGACCCCACGCGGCTGCCCTCCTGGGTGCTGCCGCTGATGGGCAGGGTTTGGTTGGGGAAGGGGCTGGCGACCAGGGCAATGTGGCCATCGCTCACCGCCAGCCCGTGGGTGGGGTCAAAGCCACGCCAGCCGCCGCCAGGCACATAAACCTCCGCCCAGGCGTGGAGATCGCGCTCAGGAATCGCGGGATCGCCCGCTTCGTAACCGCTGACGAAGCGAGCCGCCAACCCCACAGCCCGACAGGCCTCGATAAATACCACAGCCAAATCGCGGCAGCTGCCCAGCTGTTTGCCCAGGGTAACTCCTGCTGGCCAAGGGTTGCCCGTGGGCCGGGTGGTATATTCACAGGCCTGATAAATATGGCTCACCAGGGCGGTCAAAAATAAACCCACGTTGCCCTCAACTTGGTGGGTCAAGGTCTGGGCCAAATCGACCACGGCGGGCGAGAGAGCCGGAACCTCAGGGGAGGCTAAAGCGGGCGCTAAAACTGCCCTCAACCCGGTGGGATAGTCAATCGGCAGCGTTGCCGCCCAGGGTTCGGCCAGGTAGTCAAAGGGATTGGGTCGGTGGGTTTCTACCTCAGCGGTAGTTATAACCTCTAGCTGATCTGTGGGATCTGGGGCAAACCACAGCCCCACCGTGCTGTTGCCGTCGGTATCGGTAAGGGTCGCCTGCTGGGTGGGGGTGGGGGTGACCGCCAGGGTAAAGGCGCGCAGTTGCTGAGCCCCATCGCTGCGTGGACGCAGGCGCAGGGTGTGGTGGCGCAGCGTCACAGGCTGCTGATAGCGATAGTGAGTCAGATGGCGAATTTGGTAGCGCATAGCACAGTATTTTTCGGAAAACAAATATCTTCAAAAACGATCTAGCAGGGGTTGAATTGGGAGAGTCACCCCTCTCCATGAGAACACTCAGAACGTTGGTGAACCGCTGTGACCGTGATCAGAGCTTAGCTGCGATCGCAGCCAATGAACCTACCGTTATCCCGGACTCTATGACTCCACAGGATCCGGGGTTAGATTGAGCGATCGCGGCAAGATTGGCTCTGTCTGCCTTCCTTCACAGCCCAAACCCTAGGGGATCAATCTCGCTTCTAGCTGCTCTACCAAAAGGCGGGGATCATTATGTCGAGGTTGATCCCAAGATTAAGCATTTATAAAATATAGTTGCATCCACAAAAAAACAGAGAGATAATAAAAGACCAGGAACCCAGTCTTTTGGCTTGCGATTTTTTAATAGCATTTCAATAGCAGCAAAGAAAATCTCGCAGTGATTCATCCCATTGCGGGTTTATTTTTGACTAAAACTAGTTTCCAAATCTCTGAATAATATCTTTGATTCATTGTCTCAAAACGTCGCCGGAGTCATAAAAATGATTGGTCATACTCAGCAAGTACATTGCCCCAACTGTGGAAGTTTTGCCGAAAGGCACCACATTGATCCCGATCAATTGGTGCGCACCCAGTGTGCTGCCTGCGACTATCTAATGATTACCTGCGCTCGCACCGGCAAGGTCATTGAGGCCTATGCGCCAGGGCTGTTCGCGGCCTCAGCCCCATAGACCTGCTGACCTCAGGTTGCAGGCATTGCCGCCAGCGCCGTGGCCGTAGCTTATCGGTTGAGTCTGATCCATCCCCGGTTTGCCCCTGTGGCAGAGCCGGGGATTTTGGTTGGCGGCCAGCTCTAGCGATTATTAGCTGGCAACCATATAACCACCCTTGCTGAGGGTGTCAGGTGTCAGGTGTCAGTCAACCATTCCTGACACCTACCACAGAGTACTAATAGCCGCTAGAGCTAGCAGGCTTGGTATAGTCAAAGCCAGCGATCCAGCCCTGCTAGAGCCGCCACAGAAGAGTCGCAACGGAAAGAGCTGCCATGGAACTGATTTTGCGCGATGGTCGATTGCCCAACGGCGAGGCGGTTGATATCGGCCTTGAGGGCGGCGTCATTCGGGCGGTAGAGCCCAACCTCAAGGCCGAGGCGGGGCAAGAAATGTCCCTGGCTGGCCAACTGATTAGCCCGCCCTTCGTCGAGTCACACATTCACCTCGACTCGGCCCTGACCGCCGGGCAACCCCGCTGGAACCAGAGCGGCACCCTATTTGAGGGCATCGAAATCTGGGGCGATCGCAAACAGTCCCTCACCCTTGAAGACGTAAAAGAACGGGCGATCGCCACCCTCAAGCTCCAGGCCCAGCAGGGGGTGCTGTTTGTCCGCAGCCACGCCGACGTCAGCGAACCCAGCCTCACCGCCCTCAAGGCCCTGCTAGAGGTGCGCGACGCCGTCAAAGACTGGATTGCGGTGCAGGTTGTCGCGTTTCCCCAAGATGGCCTCTACGGCAGCCCCAAAAACCTAGAACTGATGGAAGAAGCGCTGAAACTGGGGGCCGACGCCGTGGGCGGCATTCCCCACTACGAGATGACCCGCGAAGACGGGGTGCAGTCTGTCCATCAGATTTTTGAACTGGCCCAGCGCTACGATCGATTGATCGACATCCACTGCGACGAAATCGACGACGACCAGTCGCGCTTTCTCGAAGTGGTCGCCGCCTGCGCTGTGCGCAGTGGGCTAGGATCCCGCGTCACCGCCAGCCACACCACCGCCTTCGCCAGCTACAACAACGCCTACGCCACCAAGCTCATGGGCCTGCTGGGCAGGTCAAACATCAACTTCATCGCCAACCCGCTGATCAACATCACCCTCCAGGGCCGCGCCGACACCTATCCCAAGCGGCGCGGCGTCACCCGCGTCAAAGAACTCTGGCAGCGGGGCCTCAACGTCAGCCTGGGCCACGACTGCATCCAAGACCCCTGGTATAACCTGGGCACGGGCAACATGCTTGATGTCGCCTCTATGGCTGTGCATGTGTGCCAGATGACCGGCCAAGACGAGATCGCCGCCTGCTACGACATGATCACCACCAACGGCGCAAACACCCTGGCCCTAGGAGAAGCCTACGGTCTAGACGTGGGCAAACCCGCCAACCTGATTGTGCTCGATGCCGACAGCCCCTACGAAGCGATCCGCCGTCGGGCTACCGTGACCCATGTTTTTTCGCGCGGCAAGCTGCTGGTAGAGACAAAGCCCGCAGAGGTGAGGTGGAGGTAGGGGAGTGGATGGGTGGCTGGGTAGGGGCAAACAACCGTTTGCCCCTACCCAGCCTGACTTCAATGAAAATAGGATGCGCCATTCACGTCAAACGTTGCTCCGGTGGCATGGGGCGCTAGCCCTGCCACCAAAAACGCCACCAAATTGGCAATATCCTGCGGCTCCGCCGGGGCACCCATGGGGATGTCGCGGGTGACATAGTCGGCCCCCCGCTCGGCCATGACCTGCTCAATGCGGTCGGTACGCACAAAGCCGGGGGCGATCGCATAGGCCCGCACCCCATCCGTCGCAAAGCCCTTGGCGATGGTGCGGGTCAGCCCAATTACCCCGCCCTTAGAGGCCGCATAGGCCATAAACTCTGGCCCATCGCCCCGAAATGCCGCCCGGCTGGCCAGATTGACAATGGTGCCGCCGCCCTGGGTCTGAAAGTGGGCGATCGCCTCTCGGCACAGGTCGGCCATCGCCACCAGGTTGACCTGGAGAGTGTCCTGCCAGGCGCTAGACCACTGCGACCAGTCGGCGGTGACCGGGGCGGCAGGCATCGTAGCGGCATTGTTGATCACAGCCGAGAGACTGCCGCGCCAGGCCATTGCCCGTTGCCAGAGGTCTGGGGCGGCCCCCGGCACGGCTAGATCGGCCTGGATGAGCTGCGATCGCTCTGGCCCCAGGTCAGCGGCAATCTGCTTCGCCTCGGCTTCCCCCTGGCTGTAGTGGATCAAAACCGAAGCCCCCGCCCCGTGGAGGGTGCGGGCAATTGCTGCACCAATGCCCCGTGAAGCCCCGGTCACTAAAACGGTACTGTGCTGTAAATTCATCGAGGTCATCACTGCATTCCAATAGAGGGCTGCGGGGTTTAACCGTCGCCGGGAATCATGGCTAGTTTCCTGGGTAAAACGGCCTTCGCCCTTGCGTTAGATACTCTACAGCGGCCAAGGTTGCGGCAATCTATTACAAAGCTTGCAATATTTGTTTACATTGTGTTACATTAGACCCAGGCAAACACATTGAGGCTTCCACCATGACCACAAGCGGATACACCACAGAAGAAGGCGGTCGCTTAAATAACTACGCCGTTGAGCCCAAGGTCTATGTGGACGACAGCCAGCAGTTTGGCTTCAATGAATATGCCGAAAAACTCAATGGCCGCCTAGCCATGATTGGTTTTGTATCTGCTGTGCTATTTGAGGCTCTCACTGGCCATGGCATCGTTACCTGGCTGACCAGTCTCTAGGTTAAGTCTGGGTGTGAGCCATCCATGATTGCTGAGCAACTCAATTGTAGGCATCGGATAAAGTCATCGTCTTTGCACCTCAGCCCCAAAAATCTATGTTACGTTAAGTAACAGGATATTGATTTTCAACCTCTAAACAACTAGGAGATATCCACCATGGAAACCAACGAAAGCAAGTTCGGCTTTGTTAACTTCGCAGAAACCTGGAACGGTCGCCTAGCCATGCTGGGCTTCGTCATCGGTGTAGCTACCGAGTTCATGACCGGTCAAGGCATCCTGTCTCAGATTGGCTTGATGTAAGTTATACAATCTACTAAATATCAAATAGGCGATGGGGCAGCAGATTATCTGCTGCCCTATCGCCTATTTAGGTTTATAGACTCTAATTTAATGGGCTGTTGGAGGAATCAGCTAAAAGCCTCTGCCAGCAGTCGCGTCCCGGCAGCCCATCAAACTACATCATCCGCGTCAGCGCCGATATTTTAGATAGCTTCACCGGATCTAGACCGGCTAGGTCATCTAGGCTGAGCCAGCCTTCTTTAATCAGATCGGCAAACACAAAGATCAGGGCTGATTCTCGCTCATCGTACTTGCCGTCGAGTTCGTGGCGACGAGCACTGAGAAAGTCGTGTAAAGTCCAAACGTCTTCAGTACCTGCGATCGCACTGGCGCGATCGCGGACGCCTTGCACTAGAGCCTGGATTTCTTGAGCGTAGGCTTTGTTAAAGGCGGCCTTAGCAATTAACTGCTCTTCAGAGGTCCACTGGAGTTCGCTGGTCTGCATCATGGATAGGGTGACAAAAGAGTATAGAGAAAAGTTATAGATGGTGAAACGCGGTCACAAAAAGCATTGCTAGGGGCGCAGCTCGGCACCAGGCAGCGAAAAACCACAGGTGTGACCCTCAGCCATCGCTATCCCTATCCTTAAGCTGCCTAGCAACCATGTATGTCTCTCTATATTAAGGATACATTACAGAGTTTTGCAAACTCTCATAAACAGCAAGCGCCCCTGAGTTCGGGGCGCTTGCTGTTTTAACTCAAAATCTACGTCTAGCGAACGAGATTTAGCAGTTCCTTCGGCGAGGCCAGCAGGTCAATGGCAACAAAAAAGATCTTGCCCTCGGGGTTAATCAAAAAGCGCCAGGCAATATTCATGCCCACCCCAGCTCCAAACCACGGGGTTTGCACCTTGCCGGTTACTTTGACTTGGGTAAAGCCATCGTCGGCAGGTTCGACCACCCCACGCTCAGGAATCAGGTTGAGATTTTGGCAATCTTCCTGAAAGAACCGCAGCACGTTGGCTTTGCCCACCACTGGCCGCTGGAAGGGCGGCTGTAGCGCGCCGTCGTCGGTAAACAGCTCAATCAGCGCATCAAAATCGTTGGCGTTGAGATTGTTCATGTAAGACAGCACGGTGGGGTTGTCGACCCCCTCAATGGTGACCTGGCGGCGTTTGTCGGTGTCAAGGGGTGGCACCACTGGCTCAGACACGCGGGTATAGGTGCCCATCTGTTTGGGGTCAAAGCCCATGTCCACTACGGCGTTGCGCAGCACCGTAATTTGCTGGCCCGACTCTAAGTTGCGGATCGATTGCAGCACCGCTGAGGCGTTGGCCGACAGCTGATAGCCTTCGGGAATCGGGGCGACGAATCCTTCTTCCATCCATTGCCCAAGCTTGTACCAAAACCCCAGCTTGATGTTGGGCGACCAGGTAGAGTAGGTGCGGCCAATGGGGGTGTCGGCCCGGTTGGCCAGATCGCACATGACCTGCGACTGATCTTGAAACGACATGGCCCGAATCTCGTTCATGGTGGCTTCAGCAAACTGCATGCTAGCCGCGCCGGGAGCTGCAATGGTAATGCCCTTACCCATCTCCAGGTAGGCAAACCAAATTAGCGCCAGCTGGTCTTCAGCAATGAGTTGACCAAAGCGGGCGATGGTTGCAGGCACCGCGTCAGCGGTAAGAGTGTTGGGAAAAATATTGCGGGCAGAATCGAGAGTGAACGGCATAGGTAACTTCCTAAGGGGCTGATGGGAGCGCTATCAATTAACGAACAGTGTAATTAAGTCGTTTTATGTTTAAAGGCTGACTGTCCCAAATTCAGTCTATGACAGGAGGGCGACAGGCTCCCATAAAGAAATGAAAAGCGCGATCGCCATCTACACAGAGGGTTTGAGGTAAATCCGGGAGGGAGGGATAGCGCTAAGCTCCGCTTTGAGCGACTTGACCCGAGTGCTTGACCCGCCCCTCGCCCGCCCCTCTATGGAAACGATTTGATCAGGTGCTTTGATTTACAGGCAAAATCCCTAGAATGGTAGTAGTTCACCATCACGTTTGGGAGATATACCCCTATGGAAACCCTTGCCCTTACTCCCCCCAATGTGGAGCAGGTCTTAGACGAACTGCGCCCCTACCTACTGGCCGACGGCGGTAACGTAGAGCTAGTCGAAATCGACGGCCCCGTCGTTAAGCTGCGCCTGCAAGGAGCCTGCGGCTCTTGCCCCAGCTCCGCCATGACCCTGCGCATGGGCATCGAGCGCCGCCTGCGCGAGTTTATTCCCGAAATTGCCGAGATCGAGCAGGTGTTTTAGAGCAGCCAGGATATTGGGTGTCGGGTATCGGGAAAATCCGACTGCCAATACCCGACACCTAAAACCCATTGGTGACAGGTTAAACCATTAGGCTAGAAGTCAAGGCTATTTCAGCGCAGAT
>RECJ01000154.1 GCA_007694115.1 Leptolyngbya sp. DLM2.Bin27
TATCTGCAACCTACACGGAGTGAGCTTTTTTACTCAAGCCCTAACTTTTCAAACATCCTCTAAGAATGACGCCGACAGTCTTCATGTCAGCGATGATGGCTGGGGTAATGGCGGCCATCAGGCCCAGGTTGATGCGGGTAATGGGCAAACCTAGGGCTTCAGCCCTGAGGAGGGGCAAAGGTAAAGAACAGGAGTTCTTTGTAGTACAGGCCAACTCCAGCCAGCATCAGAACAGCGATCGCAACATTTTGCCAAACGTCGCTGTTGCCGATACTGAGAATATCGCCAAACAGCAGCAGATTCAGGGAAACCCAGCTGCGAAACGCCGTCAGCAGGGTAATGCCTAGCCTGAATTTTTCAGGCCAAACCAAAGCCGCAGAATGGATAAATCCGCCTGCTCTAGGGCTATAGCCAGTGGAGCCTCAGAGAATTGACTAAACTACACCGTTCAGTTAAATTCAGGATGGAGATGTATTTGATTTGCCCTAACAGGGGTGATCAGCTGGCGCTGCTTGCTGCTTCCCTTCACTGTCTTTGCCACCGCGACGCCTATGTCTATCAATTCTGATCAGCCCTGGAGAAGGCCAAGTTTTTGGCTCTTGATCGGTGCTCTGCTAGTGGTTGGAGCTGGGTCTACCCTGGCGGTGCGCAATGTGCTGCAAACCCGTCAGGTAGCCCGTGAGCAAGCCGATCTGCCGCCGCCTCGCCAGGTCAAGGTGGTGGCCCTGGGCCGGGTCGAACCCGCCAGCCGAGTGGTGAATGTGGCCGCCTCAGAGGCGGGCCGCATCGACCGACTGGAGGTGCAAAAGGGCGATCGCATTGAGGTCGGTCAAATTCTCGCCTACCTCGACAGCTACGACGTGCGCCGGGCCGAGCGCGACTTGGCCGCCAGCCAGCTGGCCGAGGCCCGTGCCCAACTCGCCGCCGAAACCACCCTGGGCAACTCCCAGGTGCAGGAGGCCAGCACCCGAGTTAGCCAGATTGACGGGCCGCAGCAGGCTGCGATCGCAGCCCAAGATTCAGCCATTGCCAGCCTCCAGGCCGAGCTAGACGTGGCCGAGATCGACCTGGCCCGGTTTCAAGCCCTCAACGCCTCAGGGGCAATCTCTCGCCAAGAGCTAGACCGCCAGCGGGCCACCGTCAATAGTTTGCGCGCCGATCTGGGCAACGCCCAGGCGACTAAACAGCAGCTAGAGCAAGCCCGCCTCAGCGACATTCGCAACGCCGAAGCTCAGGTGGTTTCGGCCCAGGCCACCAGCCGCCGCGCCCAGGTAGCCAGCCGAGTCGACTCCGCCGCCCAAAGTCTGGCCCTGGCCGAGGCCCAGCTGGCCCGCACGGTGGTGCGATCGCCTAAGGCTGGGCAGGTGCTTGATATTTTTGCCTACCCCGGTGAAGCCGTCTCCCCCAGCGGCGGGCCGATTTTGGCCCTGGGCGATACTCGCCAGATGGTGGTGGTAGCCGAGGTCTACGAAACCGACATCGGCCTGGTGCAGCTGAGTCAGCCCGTCGCCATCACCAGCCGCAACGGGGCCTTTAGCGACACCCTCACCGGCACCGTGGCTGAAATCGGCCTGCAAATTGCCAAAAATGACGTGCTCGACGACGACCCCGCCGCCAACGCCGACGCCCGGGTGGTGGAGGTGCGGGTGGCGGTTGACCAGAGCGAAGTGGTGGCCGCCCTCACCAACCTCCAGGTCGACGTGGCCATTGACATTGGGCAATAGGGGCGGCGATGAGATTTCCCGCCCTGCCCCGCATTCCCCTGGCCTGGTACAACCTGCGCCACGATCGCCCCCGCTTAATCGTGGCCGTGGCTGGGGTCACCTTTGCGGTGCTGCTGATGTTTATGAATCTGGGCTTTCTCGGTGCCCTGGTCAGCACCACCTCCAACTTCTACGACCAGTTCAACGGTGATATTTTTTTAATTTCGCCCCAGTCGCTCGAAATCAGCTCCACCAAGGCCTTTCCCCGCGAGCGACTGTACCAGGCGGCGGGCCTTGAGGGGGTGCAGCAGACCATGCCCCTCTACGCCGAGTACACCCTTTGGAAAAACCCCGAAACCAACCTCAGCCGGGCGCTGTTTGTCTACGCCTTTAACCCCAGCGACCCGGTATTTCTCATGCCCGAGTTCGACACCTTAGAGCAACGACAGGCCCTACAGCAGCCCAATAGCGCCTTTATCGACCGACTGTCGCGCCCCGAGTTTGGCCCCCAAACCCTGGGCCTAGAGACCGAAGCCGATCGCCGCCGCATCACCATCGTCGGCCAGTACGAACTGGGTGGCGGTTTTGCCGCCGACGGCACGCTAATCATGAGCGACCAAAACTTTCGCCGCTACTTTGCCCCCCGCCCCCTCGACCAGATCAGCCTCGGCCTGGTGCTGCTAGAGCCTGGGGCTAACCCCCAGCGGGTCAAAGCTGCCCTGCAAGCCCGCCTACCCGCCGATGTCGAGGTCTACACTAAGCCCGAAATCATTCGCAAAGAAAGCCAGTTTTGGCTCCAGACCACCTCCATCGGCTTCATTTTTGGCCTGGGGGTGCTGGTGTCTTTTGTGGTGGGCACCGTGATTGTCTACCAAATTCTCTACACCGACATCCGCGACCACCTGAGAGAATATGCCACCCTCAAGGCGATCGGCTACAGCGGCGGCTATTTGTTTAAGACCGTCCTGCAAGAGGCCATTTTGCTGGCCCTGATGGGCTACGTGCCGGGGCTAATTCTGGCCCTGGGGCTCTACGAATTGGCCTACAACGCCACAGCGGGCACCCTACCCATGCAGATGACAATCTTTCGGGTGATTTTTGTCTTTACCCTGACGGTGCTGATGTGCGCCCTGTCGGGGCTAATCTCTGTCCGCAAGGCCGTTACCGCTGACCCAGCGGAGGTATTCGCGTGATGCAGCGCACCCCTCTGGCTCTTCTCAACCTGGTGCACGATCGCAAAAAATTCCTCACCTCCATGGCCGGGGTAGCCTTTGCGGTGCTGCTGATGTTTTTGTTTACCGGGTTTAAAAACGCCCTCTACGACAGCCAGACCCAGCTGCTTGAGCGGCTCAACGGCGAGATCGTGATCATCAACCGACTCAAAGAGAATATGTTTGTGCCCCGCGCCTTTGCCCGCCGTCGCCTCTACCAGGCTCAGTCCTTTGACGGGGTCGAGGGGGCCTACGCCCTCTACCTCAGCGACGCCCGCTGGAAAAACCCTGAGACCAGGCGGACGCGACCGGTGCGGGTGATCGCCTACAACCCCTCCGACCCGGTGCTACCCATGGCCGAGGTAATAGCCCACCAGCAAGCGCTGCGGCTGCCCAACACAGCCCTGATCGACAGCCGCTCCCGCGCCGAGGTCGGCCCCCGCAAAGCCGGGGTAATCACCGAGCTGGCCGACCGCGAGATTCGCATTGTCGGCACCTTTAGCCTGGGCACCGACTTTGCCTCGGGCAACGGCAATTTGATCATGAGCGACCAAAACTTTCTGCGGTTTTTTGCCAACCGGGGGCCTGAGGAAACCGAGCGCAGCTTTGCCACCGCCGACATTGGCCTGCTGCAGGTCACCCCCGGCACCGATATCGGCGTTCTGGTGCAAACCCTCCGCGCCAGCCTGCCCCAGGATGTGCTGATTTTACCGATGGATGGCCCCGAGGGGTTCATCGCCCGCGAGCGCACCTACTGGGAAGAAAACACCAACATTGGCTTTGTGTTCTCGCTGCTGACCACCATGGGCTTTGTGGTGGGGATTATTTTGGTCTACCAGATTCTCTACACCGACGTGGCCGACCACTGGTCGGAGTACGCCACCCTGAAGGCGATCGGCTACAACAATGCCTACCTGTTTGGGGTGGTGATGCAAGAGGCGATCATGCTTTCGGTGCTGGGGTTTATTCCGGGGCTGCTGATCAGCGCCCTGTTCTATAACCTGGGGGCCGCCGTCACCGGCCTGCTGTTTCAGTTCACCCTAGGGCGAATCGTTAACATCTACGTTATGACCTTTGTGATGTGCTTGATATCTGGTGCTGTGGCCGTCCGCAAGGTGCAGCGCACTGACCCCGCCGAGGTATTTGGGCTATGAATGCACCCCCATCCACCGTGCCGCCCGCCGGGGCGTCGATCCAGGTGCGCGATCTCAACTACTGCTTTGGCCGGGGCGAGCTGCGCAAGCAGGTGTTGTTTGACATCAGCCTCGACCTACACCCCGGCCAGATTGTGATCATGACTGGCCCCTCTGGCTCAGGCAAAACCACCCTGCTGACGCTGATCGGCGCGCTGCGATCGGCCACCGAGGGCAACCTCAAGGTGCTGGGCCAAGAGCTGGTGGGGTTGGGCGATCGCCAGCTGGTCGAAATCCGCCGCAACATTGGCTTCATCTTTCAGGCCCACAACCTGTTTGAGTCACTCACCGCCGCCCAAAACGTGGAAATGGCGGTGGAGCTGACCGGCAACCTGCGGGGCAAGCGCCAGCGGGCGGTGGATATGCTCAGCCGCCTGGGGCTGGCGGAGCGGGCCGACTACAAGCCTGCCGCGCTGTCGGGGGGGCAAAAGCAGCGAGTTGCGATCGCCCGCGCCCTAGTCAACCAGCCCCAGCTGATCTTGGCCGATGAGCCCACCGCCGCCCTCGACAAACAGTCGGGCCGCGACGTGGTGACGCTGATGCAGCACCTGGCCCAAGAAAAGGGCTGCACCATTCTCATGGTCACCCACGACAACCGCATCCTCGACGTGGCCGATCGGATCATCAACCTGGTGGATGGGCGGCTTGAGTCTGATGAAAGCCCCCAGCAGTTTGCCGACAGCCACGCCCCCACAGCCCTCGACCAAAAAATGTTCATCATGTAGGGATCAGAAACCGGGTTAATCCACCCAGAATCAATGGTGGGCAGTGCCCACCCTACGGGGATAGGGGCAGACACTTAGGTCTGCCCCTACCCATCCACCCACCTACCCACTCCCTCACCCCCCATGCCCATCTCCTTCGCCAGCACCGTCCAGGCCCTCACCTACACCAAAGTGGCCGACTACCTGCAAACCGCCGCCCTATTCAAAGACAGCCTGCGGGCCTACGCCGACTTCCCCCGCTTCGACCTTCTCTACGGCTCTACCCTAGTCGAAGTCGAGGTGCTGCCCTGGGAGGTACATCCCTGGGAAAAGGCCGACCTGGCCACGGTGCGGGCCACCAGCTGCGTCACCATCGGCAGCACCATTGACCGCGAGCTGATGCACTTTTTGCTCACCGAAAACCGCCGCATGCGCTTTGGAGCCTTTCACCTCGATGAGGCGAACCAGGTGCTGTTCGCCGAGAGCGTGCTCGGCGGCGAGAATATGGATCTGATGGAGCTACAGATCTGCATTCTCTCGGTGGTGACCATCGCCGACACCTATGACGACATCATCGCCGAGCGCTTTGGCGGCCAGCGGGCAATCGATCGGCTCACTCCCCCTAGAGTTGTGCCATCTCCCTAGCTGCCTGGGTTGGCTGGTTAGGGCACGCGCCCGGCTAAGCCGGTTGTAGAACAGCCTCCGGCTGCGCCACTGGAGATTTCGTCCGGTCTGTGGCGTAGAGGGGCGATACCCACACCTTAGGGGCATCCTGACGGGTGAGCACAAACCGCATCAGCAGCAGATCACGGTCGTTAAACAGCCGCCAGGCTTCGGCCAGATAGCACAGGTAGCGATTATAGGTACGCACCCCCACCAGCTCGACCGCCTCGATCTGGTGGGCAACCAACCGCTCAAACCAGGCTCTGAGGGTAGGCCGATAGTCATGGATTGAGTGGTGGGCCACCCTCAGCCCAGCCTGCTCGAAGGTGTCAAGGTGCTGCTGCCAGGTCGCTAGTTCTACCCCTGGAAAGACATCCGCCCCGCCCACCAGCATTTTGGCAGGCGGGGCGGCAGACATTTGACAAAAGAAGTAATGCACCAGATGCCCGGTGGGCTTTATCGCCGCCGCCAGCTTTTGAGCCAGGGGCAGCAGCTGGTTTTTGGGCACGTGCTCCATGCAGCCAATGGAGTAAATTTTATCCCAACTGGCGGGGGCGTAGTCGGTGGTGACCACATCCTTGAGCTCGACATTAAAGCCGTAGGCTTCGTCGATAAAGCGCTTTTGCTCGACCGAGAGGGTGTAACCCGACAGATTGTCGCGATCGCCGGTGTGCTCGTAGATGAGCTTCATCATGCAACCCCAGCCACAGCCCAGTTCTAAAATACGCTCCCCCGGTTGAGGATCGATAAGGTTCAGAATAAAGTCTGCCTTTTGCCGCTGAGCCACTTCGATGGTGTCTTGACCGCTTAAAAAATCAGCGCAGGTATAGAGCATATAGTCGCGATCAAGAAATAATCGATAGAAGTCGTTGGAAATATCGTAGTGATAGGCAATGCCTTTGACGCGATCTCGAAATTTAGGATATAGAGTGGTCAAGAGCTGTCGCATCGGGGCTGGAGGATAATGCCTAAATAGCCCTCGGATATAACGATTCTCCAATTTTGTAAATCTATCCCAGGTGGCATCTGGGTCAAGTATCCTTGTATTTCTTGACCAATAAAAAAACCGAGCATAGCTAGGACCACACAGCAACGCTTCTACAACCACCAGCAAATAACGCTTTAGGGCTGAAAATATATTCATAGCTAATACCTGTGCAAAAATCCTGTGAAAAAACCCTATGCAAAAACTAAGACTCTGACTCTTCAAAAAATACCAAAACAGACTAGCTTCAACAACCAATTGAGCCTTTGACTTCATAAAAATATAAATACTCTCACCAGCGTGAGTTCAAAAATAATTCTGAAATCACTCTTGAGGCAGATTTTATCCACACTTTATTTCTTCGATAATTGCTGTAATACCAAGCTAAAATTGGCGGCCAATTAATGCACGATTAGTCCTGAAGTAAGCTAAATCATATTTCTCAAACGATAATGATAAAAAACCTTGTTCTGAGGTAGTTTCAGCAATGCTTACCGACCTCGATTTAGCTATATTTACGGATCGGTTTTCGGTAAAGATTGACAGGACTAGCTGCAACACAATACTTCAAAAAAACAGCGGAGATACTAGCACATTTTTCTCTATTGGCAACCCAACTCACAAAACTGTTGTCGCTTTGAATTAACCCTTATCCAACTTCAGTAATGGAGTTTTGCCTAAAAGCCCAGGATAGATCTAGATCTAGGCCTGAGGTTTAGACCGTGGGGGAGAGGGAATAGTTCCACCCACAGCATTCCTTTGCCTGCTGCCAAATCCTTTAAATTATGTGACCATATAAAATGATAATATCTGTCATTGTTTGCCACCAGGTAGGATTGGCTCGCTATCAACAATGATCGTTGAATTCATCCAAAGGTTTTCGGTAGCTGTCACAATGGCTTAAATCCCGAGTAACTTAAATCCCGAGTAATTTAGATAGCCTGAGTGATTTGAGAAATTATGCGTAACACCATGAAGCAGCATTATCCACCCCTAGTTTTATTTGGCTATTGGCTCGGTCCAGTCTTGATTGTTGCTTGCCATATTGGGCTGGTATTGCCCCTGATGATCGGACTATCGAGCGGGGCTTGGCTTTGGGCCTTCGGCCTCTATTGGCTGCGTATGTTAGCCATTACGGGCATTTACCATCGTCTTTTGACCCATCGAGCCTATAGTGCCCCTGCCGGCGTTGCCTGGGTTGGCAGTATAGTGGCGGCCTCTGCCGGGCAAATGGGACCTAATTGGTGGAAAGGTCACCATGTCAATCACCATCTGTATGTTGAGCAGGATCAAGACCCCCACTCTGCGACCCAGGGCTTCTGGTGGGCGCACAGCGGTTGGCTACTTTCAAAAAATTTCCTTCCCGCCAGGTTGCCCTCCGATCTGGAGCAAGATGCTGTGCTGCGAACCATTGATCGACTGCATTTTCTACCTTTACTGGGGCTGGCTGGGCTTTCCTTTGCCATTGGTGGACTTGACTACCTAGGGGCTTTTTTACTGAGTACAGTCCTGTTGTTCCATGGCGTGGCCATGGTTAACTCAGTCTGTCATGCCTTTGGCACGGTCGCGTTTGTAACCAATGACATGAGCAAAAACAACTGGCTTGTAGCGATTTTGACCCTGGGGGAAGGCTGGCACAATCTTCACCATGCTCTGCCCTGGTCAGCACGTCAGGGCATTACTTTAGTGAACGGCGAGGTCAAATACCTGCCGGATCCAACATTCTGGTTTATTCAGCTGCTGCAAAAACTGCGCTTAGCGTCTCAGCTACGGACTCCCCAGACGGCTCAGCTTTTGCAGGCGACCCGACTCGAATCGCCAGCCCTTAAAGTCTAGGGCTTAGCACCTACCCAGTAGTCGAAGGCAGAAATCGCCCCCCTACTCCCGGGCGTAGTCCCTGGAATATGAAGCATCCCCTTTCTGCCTTCTGCCTTCATACTTCTGCCTTCCTGTACTAGGCCAGCGGGCCATAAACCCTACTTTTCAACTAGTTCTCGAAACCAGTTGTCGCTCCAGAGCTCATCAAAGGCAGGTTCGGTGCGGGCTTCTTCGCGGTAGTCGGGGTCGAGGCGCACCGCCTGCTGCAGGGCTTCCATGGCGTTGTCAAACTGGCGTTGCAGGGCGTAGCAGAGGGCCTTGTGGTAGTGGGCCTTGGGGTAGTCAGGATCGAGGGCGATCGCCCGATCAAAGCTCTTGATCGCATCGTCATCGCGGCCCAGCTTCACCAGGGCCAGGCCTCGGTTATCCCAGCCCTTGGGCGCTTCGGGGTTAAATCGGGTGGCCTTGTCAAAGCTCTCTAGGGCGTCGTCGTAGCGCTCTAGCTCGATCAGCGATAGGCCTCGGTTAAGCCAGGCGATCGCATCGTTGGCCTGGTACTCTACCGCCTGGTTAAAAGAGTTAAACGCCTCTTCGTGCTGCTGCAAAATGCCGTAGGACACCCCTCGGTTGACCCAGGCTTCATGGTACTCGGGGCGAATTTCCAGGGCTCGATCAAAGGCGGTGATGGCCTCCTCGCGACGTTTGAGGCGGCTCAGCACCATGCCCCGATTGAGCCAGGCCTTAGCATCGTCGGGGGTGATCTCGGTGAGTCGGTCAAATACCGTCAGCGCGTCTTCGTGGCGGCGCAGCTCGCGCAAAATCAGGCCCTTTTGCAGCAGCGCCCCGGTGTGCTTGGGCTCTAGCTCTAGGGCGTGGTCGAGGGAGTCTACTGCCGCTTCGAGCTGCTCTAGGGCCTGCTGGGCGGTGGCGCGGTTGAGCCACACCTGGGTGTTGACCGGCTGAATGTCGAGGGCTTTGTCATACTCGGCGATGGCCAGGGCGTAGTCGTCCTCGGCCAGGTAGCGATCGCCCCGGCCAATGTACTCATCGGCGGTGAGAAACAGCTGGGGTCGGTTGGTCTCAAGCCGACCGATCTTGTCGTTGAGGGTCTCAAACTGCTGTCGCGCCTCGCTCATAAACGAGTCGGCCAGGTACTGGGGCGACACCTCACCCAGGCGCTGCATAATGTCGTCTTTTTGGTGGTTGGCCTCGGCGGCGATCGCCTCCAGGCGCACCCGGTAGGTCTGCTGCAAATCTTCTAGACGACCGAGGCTGACCTCACGCCCGGCTTCAATATCGGCTTCGAGACGGGCAAAGCGATCGGTCATGTCGGCCATCAGGCTATCGAGCTGGGTGCGGGCGGCGGCTTCGCGCTCGGCGGTCATAGCGCCCAGGCCCGCCAGGTCTTCGCTGAGGCGGGCGTCGAAGCTGTCGATTTTGTCGAGCACGCGATCGCGGCGGGTAAAGATCACCTCGCGCACCTGGTTGAGCTGCTCAGTAAAGGCGGCTGCCATCGCCCCTAGACTGTCAATAATTTGAGTCTGCTGCTCCCCGGCGGCATCTTGCAGCACCCGCACCTGCTGGCGAAAGGCGCTGGCGGCAGCGTCAATGTCGGTGAGCAGGCTAGAGCGCTGAATTTCGGCTTCGGTAGCCATCTGGCTGAGCTGACTTTGCAGAGCTTCAGCCGTACGCTGAAAATCGTCGAGGGTGTTTTGTTGGCGGGCATCCACCTCGATGCGGGCATCTCCAAAGCGCTCTAGGGCCATATCCGCCGCCTGGCGCAGGTCGCCTAGCAGCATGTCCTGCCGCTTCTCAATATCGAGTTTGAGGCCGCCAAACTGGGCCAAAAACTCATCGGCCTGGCGGCCCAAGTCAGCCAGAATACGGCTGCGCTGACCGTCGACTTCGCTGCGCAGGTTGGCAAACCGCGAGGTAAATTCGTCGATGGAGCGCTGAATGGTTTGCAGCGCCAGATCGCGCTCGCCCAGGGCGCTGACCTGTAGGTCACCCAGCTGGCGGCTGATCTCATCGGTCTGGGTTTGCAGACGGGTGAGGCTGCTGTGGCGCAGCGATTCTAGGGCTTCGGCAATGGTAGCGGTCTGACGATCGACCTGGTCGCTGGCCTGGGTGGTGAGCTGCTGGCGCAGATCGGCGAGGGCGGCCATGACGCGATCGCGCTCCTCCTGCATAGCCAAAGTCATGCTGCCCATCTGGTCAACAAAGCTGGTTTCAGCATTGCCGATCTTTTGCAGCACCGCATCCTGGTGTACCTCCACATCGCTGCGCAGGCGATTGACATCACGCAAAAAGCCGGTTTGGTTTTCTTCTAACGAACGAAACACCACATCGCGCTGCAGCTGACTGTCTTTGCGCAGGGTAGTGATCTCGTCGTCAGCGGTCTGGCGCAGCCCGGTGAGGTGGCCAACAAAGCTGGCCTCCGTAGACTCTAGCTTCACCTGTAGGTCGCTCAAAGTCGACTGCCAGTCATTGATGGTGCGGGCCTTAAACTCGGCTAGATCGTCAACCAACCGGTTGAGCACCTGCTTTTTGGTCACCACCTCTGTTTGAAAGCGATCGGTGCGGCTGTCGAGTTCGGCGGCTCGCTCCTTGGCCTGGGCCAAAATATAGTCGAGGTCGCGGGTAGCGGTTTGAATCTTAGTTTCTAAATCGGTGATGTCGTTGATCTGGTTGCGCACCACCACCGACACCTCTTGAATGACAGAACGCCGCATTAGCCACAGCATCACCACCCCAACGCTGAGCAGCAGCAGCAGCGTACCCAGCATGACAAAAAACAGAGTCGTGGCTCGACGAAAGGCCAGATCGGCGTCGGCCCGCAGCCGCTCAACTTCGGCGGTGGTAGCGACCTGGGCCAGCAGCACCGGCGGCTGAGCCTGGGCAACGGTAAGCGAGATCGGCTGAGCCGCTTCGGTTTGCCCAGTTGCAGGCCGGGCCACCCAGCTGCCGCTGATCAACATCAGTGCCAGCAGCAGCAAAGGGCGGGGAACATCGGCCAAAGAACGCATGGGCTGCCTCATCAGGTCTGTCCTAAGAATATGCTTAGGATACCTGATACTTCAGGGGGTTAGGGCACCAGACAGCAACATTCGCCCCAGCGGCTCCCTCAGGTCAGCCCATTCTCAAACCTGACATCTAACGCCTGACCCCCTAGCAAAACTAGTAGGTAATCGTCTCCTCGGTATACTCCCTCGGCTCAATGTGAATCGTGATCCGAGCGGGGCCATAGACCTTGAGGAGCTGGTCTTCTACAGCTTCGGTCACGGTGTGGGCGGCGCGAATGTCGGTGGGTTGCACCACCAGGTGCATATCGATAAACACCTGCCGCCCCAGCAGCCCCCGCGAAGCAATGCTGTGGCAGTTGATTACGCCGGGCACCTGCATCACATGGGCATGAATAGCCTCGGGGGCGATCGCCATTTCATCCACCAGCCAGGGCAAATTTTCGCGCAGCACCTTCCAGCCGCTCTTAAACACCAGCAGCGCCACCGGAAACGCCAGGGCCACATCCAGCCAGGCCAAACCATACCAGACCCCGATCAAACCCGCGATCACCACAATCGTGGTCCAGATATCGCTCATGGTGTGGTGGGCATCGGCCACCAAAATTTTGCTATTCAGCGCCAGCCCCACCCGCCGCTCATAAAAAGCCACAAACATGTTGATGCCCAGCACCAGCAGCATGATCCACAGAGCCGTGGAGCCCATGGTCACCGGGCTGCCCCCAGAGATGACGCGCTCTACCCCGCTTTTGAGAATCTCAAAGCAGGCAATACCCAGAAACGCCGCCACCCCCAGGGCACCGACCGCCTCAAACTTGTGGTGACCGTAGGGGTGATCGCGGTCGGGCCGGGGGTCGGCCAGGCGGTTGGTGGCCAGTCCTAGCACATTGTTGGCGCTGTCGGTAACGCTGTGCAGCGCATCGGCCAGCAGACTCAGGGAGCCAGTCAGCCAGCCTACCGTGACCTTAAGGGCCACCACCGTCAAGTTTAAGCCCAGGGTAATTAGCAGCACCCGCTGGACGGTGCTGCGGTGGTCAATACTGTGGGGGGACGGGTGATCAACCATGACACCGGAGGGCAGAACTAGCAGCGGCAAAATTCTTGGATGGGGGTAACTAGACAGGGGTAGTTACCGGGGGCAATGGGGGTACTTCAACCGAGTACACCAACCGGAGGCCCTGGCTCTACCTTACTGCTGTGGGGATAGCTTTGATCCCATAGCAGCTAAAACATCGGGAGGTTGCTGGCCTCATGCCTAGGGCACAAGCCACATTTTTAGCCTGCGCTCCCCTGGGGCTACCCATTCGTAAAGTCTGTTTGAGGATTCCGTAAATACCCGTAGGCGCTAGGTTCCAGCGGGGGTACTGAGCAGCTAGCCTGAGGGAGGTCTTTTAACCGGGATCGTCCACCTGCTCTCAAATCATCGTGAGACCAGTTCAGTAATTCTGTAGCTAGCTCTGGTAATATTTAGCATGAAACGCTGGCTTTCTATCCCCACGTCAACCCTGGGGCTAACGGCAACATTCGCCGCTGGGGCAGTCATGGCTGCAACGGTACCCCGGCCTGAGCAGATCACCCTCACCAACGGCAACTCTATCTATCAGGCCGATCTGCTGCGGTTTAGCCTAGACCAATCGTGGCTAGTCGATGGGGTCGAAACCCTATTTACCGATCTATATTTTCTCAACCTGGGCAATCAGCCCCAGCGCAACCTGCGTTTAGAAGATTTGCAGTTGGTCAGTGCTAGCCAGCCCGCCAGTAACCAGGTTAACTTCACCTTCTCCACCTTTGGGGGCAGCTTCAATTTTGCCCTAGAGTCAATTTTATTGGGCGGGGCTTGGGGCAGCGATCGCGCTACCCGCCAAGAAACCGTGACGCTGACTAACCTCAGTAACGACTGGCTCGATGTCAGGCTCTTTAAGTATCTCGATTTTGACCTCCAGTTTAACGGCCCCTTCGACAACGACAATGGGTTCTTTGCGGGCAATACCCTGACCCAAAACGATCCCTCCGGTGCCCTGGCCACCGTGGTGGTTGACCAAACCCCTACGGCGGTACAGCTGAGCCCCTACGGAGCGTTGCTGGCCGATCTCTACAACCCACCGGCCTCCACCCTACAGCACAGCCCCGGCCCGCTAAAAAATACCGACGTTACCGCCGCCTTTCAGTTTGATCGCAGCCTCGCCCCCGGCGAGTCAGCAGTGTTTGAATTTGTGATGGCGGTGCAGCGGCAGGCCCAAACAAAAACCGTACCTGAACCAGGCACGGTCATTGCGTTGGGAACTGTGGCGGCGGGGCTGGCGCTACTGCGCCGCCGAGGCTAGCCCTGGGCTAAACCTAGCACTTGTTGAGGTTGATACCGGCTTCTTTGGCCATGGCTTCTAGGCCCTTGTGCTGAAGGGTTTTAATGGCCTTGGTCGACAGGCGCAGCTTGACCCAGCGCTTACCCTGGGGCCACCACACCCGCTTATCTTGCAGGTTGGCCTCTTGCAAGCGCTTGGTGCGACGGTGGGAGTGGGAGATCGAAAAGGCATTGTTGGCCTTTTTCCCGGTGAGTTGACAATGACGAGCCATGGTTATTCTCCGACGGTGATAAAACGGCACAATAGCGCAGCTTCCAATTGTAGCAGAGGTGGTTGGGCTGAGCCAGACCCACAGCCCAATTTGGCCCAGGTTTAGGTGTTAGGTGTCAGGTGTCAGGTGTCAGGTGCAAGGTATATGGTTTACGGCAGTCCTTGAACCTTGTCCCTCATACCCTGCACCTTGTACCCTATACCTTGCACCTTTAGGCCTCATACCCTGCACCTTTACTCCCTTAGAGCCTGTCACCTTTGAACTAGCGGATAAAGGGCGGGGCGGGGCAGTCGAGGGTGATGACGACTGCCCGCAGCAGGCTGATCTCAGCGGGGGTGACGTCGTTGTCGGCCAGCACCGTATGGGCGCAGGCGTCGACAATGGCCTGCTTGAGCTTGGGGGCAGCCTGTTCTAGACGGGCCAGGCTGGCGGTGATCTCAGCGGCGGTGACCGGGGGCAGCTGGTTGGGGGAAGCCTGCTTTTTGGCCCCCGGTAGCTGCGAGAGGCCGAGCTTAAAGGCGTAGAGGGCATCGTCTTGGCGGGTGTGCCCGATCCGCGCCAGCAGGGACAGCAGGGTCAAGGTATCGTCCCAGATGGCCTCTAGCCTGTCGATCTCAGCCCCTGGGTGGCGGAGCATGGCATGGGCCAGGCGCTTGCGCAAGATCAGCTGTAGGGTAAAACTCTTCAGCTGCAAACGCCCCCCTGGCTGACTGAGAGCCTGGGCGGTTTTGAGAAATTGTTGCCCAGCCTCGGGGCCAAGCTGCTTGAGGGCGGGCACCAGCGCCTCGATCAACAGCAGGTCTTGCCCCGGTTCGAGGGTGCGGATCTGGCGATAAAATTGCCCCACCCGCTGCTTGATCTCGGGGCCATAGGTGGCAGACAGATATTCGATCTGCTGGGCTTGCAGGGCGGGTTTGGTGCGCACCAGCAGGGCAAACACAACGGCGGTCGCCGCCAGCGGATCGTGGAGGGCGGTTTTCAGCCCAGCTGGGAGCTGGTCGAGGAGCGATCGCACCTGCTTCAGCTGCTGCCCATCGGTGGTGCCTAGGGCAGTCAAAAATCGGTCTGCCGAGGGTGTCTCGGTCGCTATCGGCACCGGGGCTACTGCCGTTGCTGCCTGAAAGCCCATGGCTGGGGAATCGTTAGCCGCCAGCGGTGGCTCAGCCGCGAACCCAGCCGCGATGGGGGCTTGCCCCAGCCGCCGCAGCCGCACGCCCAGGGGCGGGTGGGTGGCAAACCAGCTGCCCAAAAAGGCCAGGCTGCCGTTGGCCTCCCCAAAAAATAAATGGCTGGCGGTTTCGGCCATGGGCGACACCAGACTAGAGCCAGCCGACAGCTGGCCAATTTTGCGCAGGGCTCCGGCGATGCCGTCGGGGTTGCGGGTAAACTGCACCGCCGAGGCATCGGCTAAAAACTCTCGCTCCCGCGATACGGCGCTTTTGATCAGCCGCCCCCCTAGCACCCCTAGGTAGCCAATCACCACCATGGCCATGGCGGCGGCAAACAGGGCTCTCTGGCTCTTGTTGTTGTCGTTTGAGCGGCGCGACGGGCCACCCGAGTAGTAGCCCAGACGCAGCCCAACCCGCCCAACCATGTAGATCAGCAGTAGACCGTGGATCACCCCGATCAGCTTGAGGTTGAGGCCCATGTCGCCGTTGAGAATGTGGCTAAATTCGTGGCCAATCACCCCCTGTAGCTCGTCGCGACTGAGCTGGTCAAGGCAGCCACGGGTAACGCCAATCACCGCATCGTCGGCGCTGTAGCCCGCCGCAAAGGCGTTGATTCCCGGTTCGTCGTCGAGCAGATAGAGGGTGGGAATCGGGGTGCCCGCCGCCAGGGCCATCTCGCTGACGACGTTGAGCAACCGCAGTTCGGCGGGGTCGTCGGTAGCGGGGCTGAGCTTGCGCCCGCCCAGTTCCTGGGCAATGCCGTGCCCGCCCTGGGTAAGCTGGGCCATTTTGGTTGAGCTGCCCACCGCCATCAAGCCGATGGTGCCCGTGGCGACAGCCAACAAAATGCCGGGTCGCCACAGCCGCACGGGGCCATTGCTCTCGGCGGCAAGCACTGCGATCGCTACCCCATACAGCGCCAAAATCATCACCATCACAGCCAGGCCAAAAACCAGGATCAGCTTGGTAGTGTTGTGGCGGGCCTGGTCTTGGTGCTCAAAAAAATTCATGGCTAGCTAAACGAAACGCGGGGAGCGGCCTTCACCTCGGGAGCACTTTCTTCGAGCAGTTGGGCGGGGCCAAAGTTAAAGCTGCCAGCAATTACACTGCCAGGAAACATCTCACGCTGGGTGTTGTAGAGGGTAACGGCATCGTTAAAGGCCTGACGGGCAAAGGCAATGCGGTTTTCAGTAGACCGCAGCTCTTCCATCAGCTGGGCCATATTTTGGTTGGCCTTGAGGTCGGGGTAGGCCTCAGATAGGGCAAAAAATCGGCCCAGGGTGTTGTCGAGCACCCCCTCAGCCGCCGCCAGCTGCTGCATAGCCGCCGGGTCGCCGGGGGCCTGGGCCGCCTGACGGCTGGCGCTCATCGCCCCATTGCGGGCGTTAATCACCGCCGCCAGGGTCTCCCTTTCGTGGGCCATATAGCCCTTGACGCTCTCCAACAGGTTGGGGATCAGGTCGTAGCGCCGCCGCAGCTGCACGTCAATTTGAGCGTAGGCATTTTGGTAGCGATTGCGCTTGGTCACCAGGGTGTTGTAGACGTTGACGACAAACACCACCACCATCAGCAGCACCGCAATCAGCAGTATCAGTATCCCTACCATGGCCATGGATAAACCCCTCCAAAAACGGCACAGCACCATTAGTGTGCCCAGACAAATTGAGGGCAATTCAGGCTTTACAAAAAATTATTCTCACCGTTACAGAGGCTCAGGCGGTGGAAAGGGCATAGGGCGATACCACTGGGGCCGGGTGGGCTGGGGCGATGGGGTTTGCGCCAGCTGCTGCTTGACCTGGTTGAGGTCTTGGTTCAGCTCGCGAATACGGCGAGACAGCAGGCGAATCACGTTGACGGCAATGCCCGGTGTCTCGTCGATCGCATCGTAGAGCTGCTGCTGGGTCAGCACCAGGCAGGCGCAAGACTCCAGGGTGGTGACCGAGGCCGAGCGGGGTTCGGCATCAAACACCGACATTTCACCAAAGCAGTCGTCGGTTTTGAGCTGAGCCACCTCTTGGCCGCCAATGTGCACGCTCACCCGCCCCGACACCATGATGTACATCGAGCGTCCCTCCTGGCCCTCGGTGATGATGGTGTAGCTGCTCTCATAGAACACCTCATCCATGACCGAGGCCAGCCGTACTAAAAAGTCATCCCTCAGCTCTCTAAAAATGGGCACATTGCGGACAAAGAGAAGTCTTTCGACGCTATTTAACATAGGGGCGGTTTAACACAGGGCAGACGGTAGCAACCCCAACCCAGCTATGACTGGACTGGCCTCCCGCTGACCTTCTGTACAGCCTGAATCAGGTGAGTTGCACCAGTCGGGTGTAAACGCAGCAGCGTGACGGCAAGCCTGTCTCAACCACGCTAGCTCCAGCTACAACTGTGGGCGGGGCTGACTTGGCTCCAAATTATAGGTGCTGATCAGCTGTTTAACCTGGGCCAAAACCAGGCGGTCAGAGTCTTTCTCCATCATGGGCAGCAGTTCTCTAAGGGCGCGGGGGGCAGCCACCGCCAGGTAGCTCAGCACCGCCTCGCGCACAAAGCCAGTGGGGTGCTGGAGCAGGGCCAGGGTGTGTTCAGCGGTGAGGTTCCAGCGCTGCACCCGGGCCAGGTGAAAGCAGCAGGCGATGGCCCAGTCTGACAGAAAGTTGCGCAGATCGAGCAGCTGCCGCAGGCGATCGGGTGGCAGTTGCCGCTCATAGGTCATCAGGGAAGTAGAACTGGCCAGGCGCTTGAGTTTTTCGACATTGGGCTGGCGATCGAGCAAGATCAGAATCGATCGCTTATTGGCCACATCTACCACCGTATCGAGAATTTCAATCCCCCTGGCCCAGCGAGAGGCCGAGCCGCTGAGGCTAACCTGGGCAGCCTGGATGGCGGTGGCGGGTGACACAAACCGCAGCAGCATAAATAACCGCTCGGTGGCGTCGGTTTGGAGCCCGTCAAGGGCCTCGCGCAGCAGGTCAGCCTCGGTGCCCCCGATCCGGTTGGAGGCGAGATCGACTTTGGCCGCTAAGATTTGCCCGGCAAAAGCCAGCTCGGTGTTGAGCAGTTCTTCAATGCCGCTGCGGCCCAGCATGCGATCGAGGGCCACGTCAATCAGGGCTGAGCGTTTTACCCCCGACTCTTGATAGAGGCTGAGCAAGATCCGCAAAATATGGCGGCGGGTGCTACCCCAGGTGGTGATCAGGTTTTGAATCAAAAACTCTAGGGCAGGTAGGGTGCCAATGCTGCCAATCACCTGCCAGGCCTGGTTGCGCAGGTGGTCGGGGCGATAGCTGTCGAGGGCTAGATCCTGGAGCATGGGCAGAGCTTCGTTGCCCAGGCGGGTGAGGGCGGCCACGGCGGCTTCGCGGGTCGATTTGTACTGTAGCGCCTTGAGCAGTGAGGGGTAGTACTTTTTGTACTGGGTGGCGGCGATCGCCTCCAGCAGCGCCCGCCGCACCCGTAGCGACGGATCTTGCAGCAGATCGTTGATGTAGATGCTGAGCGACTCCATATAGTCGGCCTCGCCCAGGGCGCGACAGCCCATCACCCGCTCACGCTCTTCGTCATGTACGAGCATTTTGCGCAGGGTGGCGGTGGCCTCGGCTCGCTCTTGCAGGTTGCCCCGCCGCAGCATCAGCGATGCGGCGGTGCCCCGCACCACGGCATCGACTTCGGGGTGCAGATAGGGACGCAGGTCGTTGATGTCAAAGCTCTCCTGGGTCAGCCACACGTAGCGCAGGGCTAGGGCCAAGATCTCAGGGGTCTGGTTAGGCTCCTCTAGCAGCCTCTGCACCTGGTCGATATAGGCCGGGTTGGGGTGGCCTAGCATGGCCTCTAGGCTCTGGCGCTGCAAGCCGGGGGACAAAGTGGCCAGGCGTGGGGCCAAAATTTCGCCGACGTTTTGGGGGTCAATATGGCTGAGCAGCTCAATACAGGATCGCTTGTTGGCCTCTGGGCCCGGCTGCTCAATCTGTTCGATAAAGGCGCGCTTGAGCACCCGTAGGTTGGCATCTGAGAAGGTCAGCAGGCCCCGCTCGGCCCCGCGCACCAGCAGGTTGAGGTAGCGCGATCGCAGCAGCCCCATAATCACAAACCAGACCAGGGCGACCACCACCGTACCCAGCAAAAACAGCTGCGCCCGGGCCAGCGGATCGACCAGCCCCATGTGGTTACAGAAGGCGATGGTGAGCAAAATGGCCACCCCCGTACCCCCCATCGACAGCGGCTCAGCAATGCCACCCACCCACGACTGCACCGTGCTGCGCACCCGGTCAGGAATGGGCTGAAACAAAATTGGCCGGGTAGTCGCCACCAGGGTATAGCGCAGCCACTCGTCGCAAAACTTCAGCACCACCAGCCCCACAAACAGGGCCGAGGCCCCTAGCCAGCCCGGATAGCTCACCACCAGCGTGGTGAACCCAATCGCCACAATCACCGAAGGCAGCGCCAGGGCCACCTTAAACACCCCCTCCCGCTCAATCAACCGGCTGGAGGTAAACCACTGGGTAAACAGCTCAATCAGCCCCAGTACGCCGCTAAAAAAGCCCAGAAAAGTGGCAATGGTCTCGGTGTCTAGCCCCCCATCTAGCTGGTAGAAGAACTGAAACTCAATCGAGAAAGCCAGCATCTGGGCCAGCACAAAAAACGCAAACAGCAGCACCACGTACTGCCGGATCGGCCCCTGGAGCTGCTGGCGCGATCGAAAACTCTCCACGGCCTCGGCATCTTCGGCCTGGCGTTTGGGTGAGTCGGGAAAGGCGTGCTCGTAGTTGCGGCTGAGGTGAAACAAAATACCCGCCCCAATCACCATCATCACAAAAGAGAGCAGCAGCACGTTTTGTAGCCCAATCAGCTGCAGCAGCAGATAGACCGAAAAGCCGCTGATCACATCGGCCACCAGGTTGCCGCTGCTGATGATCGGAAAAGCCCGCTTAATTTCGCGAATATTGAACAGCTGGTTGGCCGTCACCGACAGATTGAGATCATTCAGTCCGTAGATCGCCTCAATCCAGAGCCGCATGGCAAACACCATCGGGGCGGCCAGCCATTCCACCGCCAAGCCCCAGCGAAACCCTAGGATCGGCAGCGCCATCAGCAGGGCAATTATCACAATCACCCAGCGCAGGGGTAGCCGCCGCTGCAGCCAGGAGTAGACCACGCTCAGCCCCAGGCCGACCCCAGCGCTAAAGACATAGATCCACGGCAGGCTGGCCGCGCCATACTTGTTCAGAAACAGCGCCGCCGAACTCACCTCCAGCCACAAAATACCCATGGAGGTGGCGGTGTAGAAGGCGAACATGAGCAGGGTGCGCTCTTCGTCGCCAGGACGCAGGTTGATCAAGTCGAGAAACCGCCCCCGCAGGGACTGAATTTCTTGAGCCGGGCCAGATACGCTCATGCCAGATACAGTGACGGTGGGCTATTGCTATTGCCTCAAGCATACCCAATTCGCGGGATGTGGGCGGGTGGGGTGGGGGCTGGGGTAGGTGGAGGGTGGAGAGTGGAAAACAGCAATTTTAAGCCAGGACTTTCGAGATACTATTGAGGTTTGCTAGTTTGTCTGTAGCCAGTTCTGGTGCTGGTTTCCACCCTCGTCATCTCAGGCTCCTATGGTTAACTCTTCTTCTATGATCCCCGGTTCGGCGGTGGCTCCTCAGCAGACCCATCAGCAGGCGATGAAGCACACCCTCTCTGTGCTGGTTGAAGACGAAGCTGGGGTACTCAGCCGCATTGCCGGTCTGTTTGCCCGGCGGGGGTTTAACATCGAGAGCCTGGCGGTGGGGCCAGCAGAAACCTCGGGCATTTCTCGCATCACCATGGTGGTGCCGGGCGATGACTCAGTAATTGAGCAGCTGACCAAGCAGCTCTATAAGTTGATCAACGTGATCAAGGTCAACGACATCACCGATACCCCCTGCGTCGAGCGGGAGCTGATGCTGCTGAAGGTCAATGCCAACAGCACCACACGCTCGGAGGTGATTGAGTTTGCCCAGATTTTCCGAGCACGGGTGGTCGATGTATCCGAAGATTCTGTCACCCTAGAGGTGGTGGGCGACCCGGGCAAACTGGTGGCGATTGTGCAGGTGCTAAATCGGTTTGGCATTCGTGAGATCGCGCGCACGGGCAAAATTGCCCTGCCCCGCGAGTCGGGGGTCAACACCGAATACCTCAAGTCTCTAGAACGAAAGTTTCAGTAAGGGTGGCAACTCACTATGACTGCTCAAACCACTATTCCCGTTGTGGTTAACGGTGCCTGCGGCAAAATGGGCCGAGAGGTGATCAAGGCCGTAGCCGAGGCCGAGGGCCTGACCCTGGTGGGGGCGATTGACAAAAACCCGGCCCAAATGGGGGAAGACATTGGCGAGGTGATTGGCTACCGGCCCCTTGAGGTACCGATCATGACTGATCTAGAGGCCACCCTAGTGGCGGCCCAGAGCGAGGGGCTGGCGGTGATGGTTGACTTTACCCACCCCGACAGCGTCTATGAGTCGGTGCGGGCGGCGATCGCCTACGGCGTGCGTCCAGTGGTGGGCACCACGGGCCTCAGCAACCAGCAGATTCTAGATCTGGCGGAGTTTGCCGACAAGGCCAGCATTGGCTGTCTGATCGTGCCCAACTTTTCCATTGGGGTGGTGCTGATGCAGCAGGCGGCCCAGCAGGCGGCCCAGTACTTTGACCATGTAGAAATTATCGAGCTGCACCACAACCAAAAGGCCGATGCCCCCAGCGGCACCGCTGTACAGACAGCCCAAATGCTGGCGGAGGCCCAAAAGACCTTTAACGTTCCCCTGGTGAAGGAGACTGAGACCATACCTGGGGCGCGGGGCGGGGCCACCGCCGAGGGGATCAACATTCACAGCGTGCGCCTGCCGGGGCTGATTGCCCATCAGGAGATCTTGTTTGGCTCGCCGGGGCAGCTCTATACCCTGCGTCACGACACCAGCGATCGCGCCAGCTTTATGCCCGGCGTGCTGCTGTGCATTCGCCGGGTGATGGCGCTCAAGTCGCTAATCTATGGCCTCGACAAGGTGCTGTAGAGATGCGGTAGGGGTGGGGGCTAGTACAGGAAGGCAGAAGGATGAAGGCAGAAGGATGAAGGCAGAAGGGGAGCTACTTCTGCCTTCGACTACTGGAGATCTAGGTCTTGCAGCTTTTGCTGCTGGCGGGCTAGGCGGCGCGATCGCACCCGGATGATCAGCGGCAGACCAATAAAATAGCTGACCACCCCGGCCACCACCCCCACCACCGTGCTGCCCAGCATCAGCCGCACCGAGACCTCAGTGCCCAGATCCATCCAGCTGCGGAGGGTGTCGGGGTCGTCAAAGACTTGGGTGCTGCCGCCGCCTAAAACCCAGTGGCCCACCTGGTAGTTAAAGGCGAAAATGGGCACATAGGTAAAGGGGTTGCTGATCCAGGTGGCGGCGGCGGCCATCAGCCGATTGCCCCGCAGCACCGTGGCGACCCCAATGCCGAGGATAGTTTGAAAGCCAAACAGCGGAAAACAACCCGAAAAGATCCCCGCTGCCAGGCCTCGGGTCAGCTGCTCCGGACTGCCCTGGAGCCGCAAAAACCTCAGATATACATAGCGGAGCCGCCGCCGCCACTGGGGCCGGGATCTTTTGCGCATTGAAGACGTTGGGCTAGAGGGTAAATCGGCGGTGGTCATAGATGAGTAAACCAGAGGCTAACATTGCCTACGCAGCTAGGGAAGCGGGATCAGAGAACCATCGGCTGCGATCGCAGACGGAGCCCATCACCATTCGCTTGATAGACTACCAGTGGAGCCGTCAGCAGCCGCTGACGGCAAAACCTGAGAAGCGCGTAAAGATTCTTTTCTATTCTACCCAGTAGATTGTGGGTTTATCAGGGGATGACTGGGTTTACCGACTTGCCCCTGGGCTTCAATGTCTCTTCACCATTCAGGATCGAAGCTATGACTGGCGCTGCCGCTCAAGATCTGACCCTGCCCCCCGCCGATCGGGGCCATTGTGTGGGGATCGCTCCCCAGGGCCATAGGTTTGCTGACCAAACGGCTCAGGGCAAGATGGCCCAGGGCGAGACCATTGTGGCAATCGCCACCGCCATTGCCCCCCAGCAGGGCAGCGTCGGCATCGTGCGGCTGTCGGGGGCCGAGGCGGTGGCGATCGCCCGCACCATCTTCTACGTGCCCGGCCAGCAGCCCTGGGAGAGCCACCGGATTCTCTACGGCCAGGTGCGCGATCCCCAAACGAGTCGGCCCGTGGATGAAGCCCTGCTGTTGCTGATGCTGGCCCCCCGCTCCTACACCCGCGAAGACGTGGTGGAGTTTCACTGCCACGGCGGGCTGATGGCGGTGCAGCAGGTGCTGGGGCTCTGCGTGGCCCAGGGGGCGCGGCTGGCGGAGCCGGGGGAGTTTACCCTGCGGGCCTTTTTGAACGGGCGGCTCGATCTGACCCAGGCCGAGGGGGTGGCCGATCTGGTGGCGGCCCAGTCAACGTTGGCGGCCAAGACCGCCCTGGCCGGGGTGCAGGGCAAACTGACCGCCCCGATCCGCCAGCTGCGCTCGACCTGCCTCGACCTGCTGGCGGAGGTCGAAGCCCGGATTGACTTTGAGGACGACCTGCCGCCCCTAGATGAGCCGGCGGTGCGGGGGCAAATTGCGGCGGTGCGGGCGGCGGTAGAGGGCATTTTGGCCACCGCCGAATCGGGCGAACTGCTGCGTACGGGGCTAAAGGTGGCGATTGTCGGTCGCCCCAACGTCGGCAAGTCGAGTCTGTTAAATGCCTGGAGCCGCTGCGATCGCGCCATTGTTACCGCCCTGCCCGGCACCACCCGCGACGTGGTGGAGTCACAGCTGGTGGTGGGTGGCATTCCCATTCAGGTGCTGGATACGGCGGGCATTCGCGAGGCCAGCGACCCGGTAGAGCAGCTGGGGATCGCGCGATCGCGCCAGGTGGCCCAGGCCGCCGACCTGGTGCTGCTCACCCTCGACGCCGCCGCCGGGTGGACTGAGGCCGATGCGGCGCTCTACGGGTCGGTGCAGGCAGCTCAGGCGGGCAGCGATCGGCCGCTGATTTTGGTGGTCAATAAAATTGACTTGGTAGAGGCCAGCACCCTGGCGCAGCTGGCGCTGCCGCCTCGACCCACCGTCTACACCGCCGCTGCCCAGCAGCAGGGCATTGACGATCTAGAGCAGGCCATTCTCAACGCCATCCATGCCGACAGGCTCACCCCCGGCAATCTAGAGTTCACCATTAACCAGCGCCAGGCGGCGGCCCTCACCCAGGCCAGAACGGCGCTCTGCCAGGTGCAGCAGACCATTGACCATCAGCTACCGCTGGATTTTTGGACGATTGATCTCAGAAGTGCGATCGCCGCCCTAGGCAGTGTTACCGGCGACGAAATCACCGAATCAATGCTCGACGAAATCTTCAGCCGCTTCTGCATCGGCAAGTGATCCTCCGGCTTGGGACTGTCCTTCACCAAATCCCAATCCCACAACCCCGATTCCAAACAGGAGACTGGCGTAGGGACAAACGGTGTTTGCCTAACCCAACCGTGGCTAGCCAAGGCGGATTCAGTATCAGGTGCTGGGTTTCAGATATTAGGGATGGTGGGTTGATTAAGGTCGGACTGTACTAGATTCGGATCTAGCGCTTTTTCATCGCCAGGGTGAGGCCATCGGCGATCGGTAGCAGGCTTGCCACCACGCGGCTGTCCTGGTGAATTGCCGCATTGAGCTGGCGCAGCACGTTAGTGCGCTGGTCTTGCACGGCAGGGTCAGCCACCTGGCCCGACCACAGCATATTGTCGAGGACAACCAGCCCGCCGGGGCGCACCAGCTGAAGAGCCTGCTCGTAATAGGTGGGGTAGCCGCTCTTGTCGGCGTCGATAAAGGCAAAGTCAAAGCTGTTGACCTCCCCCGCCTCAATTAGCTGGGCCAGGGTATCGGCGGCAGGAGCGATGCGCAGATCAATTTTGTCGGCCACCCCAGCTTTTTCCCAGTAGCGGCGGGCAATCGCCGTGTACTCTGCACTTACGTCACAGGCCACCAGCCTGCCCTCAGCGGGCAGTGCCAGGGCCACCCGCAGGGTGCTATAGCCCGTAAACACACCCACTTCTAGCGCCTTAGTTACTCCCAACAGCTGCACCAGCAGGGCCATAAACTGCCCCTGCTCAGGGGCAATCTGCATCTGTCCCATGGGGTGCTGGGCAGTCTCATGGCGCAGGGCAACCAGCACCTCTGGCTCCTGCAACGAATGATCGATCAAGTAGCGGTAGAGGCGATCGTCGAGGGGCAGCATTTGATTGCTCATGGCGGCGGTAGACCCACATAGTTTGAGAAGAAAGTCGAGGGTTTTGCCAACCCAGGTGGGGATTTGATTTACCATAGCACCGCATAGGTCTCACCCTCGACGGCAAATGGGCGCTCGGCCCACGGGAGGATACTCCATGGATGATGCGGATTCTGTTGTGCAAATTTCGGCTATGACCGGCTGGATTATTGGCGTTAGCCACAACAAAGACCGGGGCTACCAGTGCTGGATTGTCAACCCCGATTTAGACGTGCTCAGCGACGGCACCTTTTACACCACCAGCAGCGCCGCCATGTCGGCGGGGCGCTCCTTTGTAGAGCGCTACTGCTAGCTGCCTGCCGCCCAGGGCCGGCACCTCTACATCGGGGTATCTCTGATCCAGAGATCTGCTTAGGCCACACTGCTTAGGCTACACTGCTTAGGCCACACTGTAGCGATCGCAGAGCACCCGCCTCATCTGCTTCATATTGCCGGGCAGGTCAATTTTAATCGCCTGCTCAATTAGAAAAGTGGGCACCGGGATAGTGGGTGCAGCCTGCACGGAATAGGTCAGCAGCGTGCCCTGGTTAAAGTCTTGCAGATGCAAATCGGCGGCAAAGTGCGAAAACGTACCCTGTTCGAGGCGAAATTGAATGCTCTCGCAGACGGTTTCTACCACCTTTAAGTAAATTTCCACCTGGGCGGTGAGCACCATAAACCCCTTGCGCCCCACCTGGTACAGCCGTCGGTAGCGCTGGGTACTGGTTTTGATGGTCTCGATCACTTCACTGTGCACAATGTTGGGAAAATACTGAGTCCAGCAGCTGTAGTTAGTCACCTGGGGCCAGATTTGAGGCCGCGCCAGGGGTACATACATATGGGCTGTCACCGCACCACCGTCTTGCTTAGGCTGAGATTTGAGCAACACATCGCCCCGTAGCAGGGCCACCTGATCGCCTGGAGAAAACTGAGCCAAAAAATTCTTCGTCGCTTCAGTCTCTTGGATTACCTGCGCGTTACTGACAACCATCGATCTACTCCTCGCTAACAACTCGACCCGACTGCAACGTCGGGATCACAACCTCACCGATGCCCTAGGCCAGGGCGTAGCCGAGGCACAGGTTAAGCTGGCCGATCGCCAAGGCCCCCATGGCCAATTCGGTATATACCGATAGGACGATTGGGCTATGCTACTCCCATTGCGCGGTTTTTTCTATTTAACGTCGGATATAACTAGGACTCTTGTGAAGCCGTAAGATCATTACGAGGCTTTCACCAAGCGCCTCAGTATTCTCCCTTAGCCCGGTAAAAGCTTTATATGCGGAGTCATTGCTGCCATGAACCGTCGTCGCTACCCACTCCAACCGTTAACCAAGGTATTTTTAGCCGTCCTGGGGCTCACCGCCATGGTGTGGATTTTGCGAGGCCTGTCGCTGCTGGCCTTTATGCCGGGGCTGGTGATCTGGCTGCTGATCTTGCTGTGCTTTGGCCTCGGCATCGTCAGCAGTCTCCAGCGCATTCGCTAGTATGCTGCGGCCTCCATCAGCCAATTCTGAAATCAGACCAAGCAGAGGAAATTTCCGGCCAAGAAAATATCTCACCTACGCTGGGGCTAGCGTCGGGGCAAACGGTTGTTGGCCCCAATGCAGGGAAGTTCCTTTCGAGACATAACCTCAGTCTCGGCGCTTAATCTTAAAGGAGTCAAAGGAAGGGGGCGGCGGTGCCGCAGCGGGTGCTCTCGAAGGGCGGCGAGGCCAGCCCCGATGGCGCAGGGTGCTGAGGTTGATCTGCGCTCCGGTGGGCACCAGCAAAATCAGCAGGTATAGGGTCAATAGGTTAGCGCCTAAAACCAGCAGCATGGTGTAGGCCAGGTCTGGGCGAGTCACCAGGCTTAACCCCCAATGCCTTAGCCCCAGCAGCCCCAGCCCCAAGACCAGGGCCAGGCTCACCCCAGGCCATAGGGGCTGACCCGACACCCATCGCCTGGGGATCAGGCGATAGACCAGGGCCAGGGCCAGGGCTACCAGGCCCAAAGCTAGGCCCAGTCGACCGATCAGCCCCAGCCACCGGGCGAGGCCAGGCCGAGCGACCCCAGCACCGCCCCCGATCAAAACAAAAACTAGTCCCGCGATCCCCAGGTTCAGCACTGTCAAACCCCAGGGCAGCAGCCGCATGCGCCAGTCGGCAATCGGTGGAGAGCCGCCACCATAGACCGCCGCCACCAGCTGAACCAGCTTTTGGGTACCGATCCCTAGGCAAAGCCAGCTACCCAGGCCAATCACCCCAAGCAGCGCTAGGCCAGGGGGGGCACCGCTAGGGCTGGAGTCGGCCATGGCCAAAGTCGCGGTTAGCAGGTGGGCAGGCCCCACAATAGCCCCCGGCAAGCCATAGATTTGATCGAGGTGCAGCAGCACAAAACCGAGGCCCAGCAGCCCCAGTAGCCAGAGAAACGCCACCGCCGCCCCCACCTCTGCCCAGCGCGATCGCCCAGCCCGATACCCGATCTCCTGCCAGACGCGACCATGGCCATAGACCGCCAGACGGCTGGCCCAGAGGCTGGGTCTCAGGTAGTGCAAAAAACGGTAGTGCAAAAAATGCTTTGCCATGGAGCTTATCTTGCCACAGGCCCTAGGATTTGACCCAGGGGTAAGTGAGTAAGTGACTAGGCCCGATAAACCGGCAGGGTAAAGTAAAACGAGCTGCCTTCTCCTGGGGCCGAGTCAACCCAAATTTGGCCGTAGTGGGCGCGCACAATTCGCTGGCAGAGGGCCAGCCCCAGCCCGTAGCCCTCTTGGGTCACGTCCCGCTGCAGTCGATAGCTCTCTTCAAAAATTTTGTCCCGCTTTTCAGCCGGAATGCCGGGGCCAGTGTCAACTATGGCGATCTGCACCTTTTGGGTGGTGCGGTGCAGGGCCATCACAGAGACCTGCCCCCCCTCAGGGGTGTACTTGATGGCGTTGTCGAGCAGGTTGGTGACTACGCGCTTGACCTGGGTGCCGTCGGCATAGACCATGGGCAGGTCTTGGGGGATTTCGGCAGTCAGAGTCTGCTGCTTCTCTTGAAGACGGTTTTGAAAGGCGTTGATCACCTCTTGGCAGAGAGCGGGCAGATCGAGCTCCTGGGGCACAATTTGCAGTTCCATGGAGGCACCCCGGGCGGCCTTCAGAATGTCGGTGATCATCCGGTTAATGGCCCGGATTTGGGTTTTGGCATGCTTGAGCAACTGACCGGTGAGTTCGGGGCTGAGGCTGAGGTGGCGGGTTTGGTTGGGAGAGTAGCCCAGTTCGAGGGTTTCTACGGCGATTGAGGCAGCGGTGAGGGGGTTGCGCAGATCGTGGGCCATCATGGCGATGATGCGGTCTTTGAAGCGCAGCTGAGCCTCTAATTCTTCGCGGGTTTGGTTGAGACGAAAAATTTCATCCGACAGCTTCATCAGCTCGGCCGAGTAGGTGAAGTCTGAATCTGAGTCGGTCGACCAAGTGGTGGCATCGGGGTCGAGGTCGGTCAGATTCAGCGTCTCTAGGTGCTCTTGCTGCCACTTGGGCCACCACCGCTCTAGCTGGTTGACAATGTCGCTGCCGGCTAACGTCTGCTGCGGGGCGGGCGCAAGTTTGATTAAAGCCGGGCTAGCCACCAGCTTGTAATGCTCGGCCAGATAGGGCTGATCGCCAATGTCAATTACGTCTAGGTTAAATGCGAAGTGGGTTTCTAAGCTCTTGAGATATTGCTTAATCTGGCGCACCTGCCGGGCCAGGCTGGGCCGCTTGTCTATGAACAGCAGCAGCTTGAGGGGCACCCGCGCATCATCAAAGGAAGTGGAGGAACCCTCCATCACCATTGTCTAGACCTCTAAAAACCACGCTCTTCCCATGATTTTACCCTGACAGTCAGAGTCTCTACAGATTAATCTGATCACTCTCGCAGATTTCAACCAGTTGCAAAGCTGGTCTATGGGAGGATGCGCAATCCGGGCAATTGCACGAGACTACTTCCAGTGGTCAGTCAAGCGGTGATGTTGCCGTCTAGCTCATTCAGCTAACGATAAAACCACGGCTAGGTTAGCCAAGGGACAGCTCTAGATTTTTCACTAAAAAGAGTTGTTACGGTTCACAGCTGAGCAATGGGTTTAGATCGCTGATTCTACTACATTGAAATTGTGCCTTAGCGCCTGAAAAGGCCACAAAACCAGCCCTAGAGCTATCCAGCGCCAGCCGTAGCTGAGTCTGTTGGGCCAGGGTTACAAGCCTACAAAATTAAATCAAAAGGGGGTAAATAGAATGGGGATCAAGGTAGCTAAATCCAAGCTGTTTTCCGCCCTGGTAAAGCTGTTTTTGGGCCAGGGTGAAAATTGCGATCGCACGCCCCGGTCATCGGTGTTGATGGCGGCGGCGGCACTGGCGGCGCTGGGGGCGGCTGTCCCCGCCCAGGCTGGCGAGTCGCTGGCGGTCGCCCAGGCTACACAGCCAGAGCAGCCCGCCGCCGAGCGCTATCTGTTTGGCCAAGCCCCCCAGCCCGATCAAATTGGCCAGGGCTATGTGGTGATGGAGCGCACTGGCGATCGCGTCTATGGTGCCCTCTATTTCCCCAGCTCCTCCTTTGACTGCTTTCACGGCCAGGTGCAGGGCACCGAGGTGGCTATGACCATTATCAATAGCTACGACCAAGAGGCCTATCCCTACAGCATTGCCTTAGCCGATGGGCCGATAGTCGCCAGTGGCGAAGCGGTCGGAGAACTACTGCCCTTCCAGCTCGATGGCTTTCACGCCATTGACCCCCTCAGCGATAATGACCACCGCATGCTGGACATGTGCCACAGCGCCCTAGCGCCAGTTCTTTAAAATCGAGAGAATCGAGTTGGGCTGGCCGTTACCCAGTTAACGGTTGCAGCTGGGATGTTAGTTTATGCTTAAGGCTCCTTCATTCCCGTTGCAGGTCGCGTGAACGCAGCAGAACAGGCTAACAGCATCGAGTTTGCCAGCAAAATTGCCTCCGTGGTGGGCATCTTTAAAGCCGAACTACCCGATCTGCGGGCTGACCTCAAGCCCTGGGCCAATGATCCCGATACCCGCAATCTGGTTGACCCCGACTCAATTGATCTGGGGTTTCACTTTCCGGGGGTGAGTCGGTTATTTCAGTGCCGCAGTTTGCTGGTGCAAATTCGCCTATATACCGATGCTGAGACAGATGAGTGCCGGGTAATCGGCCTTGACCTGGCCGGGTTTGACCACCGGGGCAAGCGCTGGGGTCTGGCTACGATCGATAGCTGGTCATTTACGGGTGAAGTCATGCCCGATCCAACCTGCCGCGAGCGGCTGCGTCGCTGCTGCCGCCAGGTGTTAACTCTGTTTAACCCGTCGCCACCCACGGCTGAGCAAAACTGCTTTTAGGTTTAGCTCCGGTCGGTTGAGCGCACGCCGAGGCTGCTCACCACAGGTACACATCAAAAAGTCAGCGTCTCTGGTCGGGGCAAAGGGTCGTTTGCCCCGACCGGATTTGATGCGTTAATTCAGCAACTCTGACGTAGCTGCCCCTCTAGGCGGCGGCCAAGTCAGAGTTGCTGACCTTGAGCCGGGCTGGGCGTTCGGAGGGCTGATCTAAGCGCGATCGCATCTCCACCCAAACGGTGTAGTGGGTCTTAGACACCGTGACGCACACCTTAAACCCTCGGCTACCGGCCTTAAGTGCCTTGGCATAGGCCTGCATGCGCTCAGTAATCGGGAACTGGTGCATTTGCTCATAAAAATCATTGTGGTAGAGCATGCCCTGATGGATGCCTTCGTGCCAAAACTTGAAGGGGGAAATGAGTGTTTCAACGACTACTGTGGGGAGCACGACAAGATTTGAACGACTTCTTCCTCATCTTAAATAAGAAACTTAACATTTTCTATAGGTCTAACGACAGATTCACCAGCGAGTTCTCAGTCCCTGCTGCCCCATCACCTCCTGTAGCACGCCCATATAGCCGCCGGGGATCACCTCCGAGGGGTCGTGGATCGGCGTGTCAGGCGACACTAGCCAGCCAGCGGTAACCCCCGCTGCGCTCCCCGCCTGCCATTCGCCATAGTGGATGCGGGTCGAGGCATTGGCGATGTGGGTAACGGCTATGGCTTTACCGCCAATCAATAGATTGTCAACCCCTTGGGGAATCAGACTTTCGAGGGGAAGCTGGATAGGTCTAACCAGCGGCTCTTGGGCAGGGGCGCTGACGGCATCGCCGGAGGGATACCAGTTGCGGTAGCGACAGCCGTGAATATCAATGGCATAGTGGGTCACCCCCACCGCCGTAGCGCTAAAATCCCGCTGTTCGGGAAAGCCAATGCGCAGATCGTTTTCGCGGATCATAAACTCTTCTTGGCCGTAGGCGGCACGCCCCAAAATGCGCCGCCCCTCGCGAAAATAAGGCACCATGCTGAGCCCCGAGAGGGTGCCCATGGGGCTGTCGGCCCCGTAGAGGTAGGTCATGGGGTAGGCGGTCTGGGTTTCGAGCAGCCAGCGGGCAAACATCAGCGCGTGCTCTTCACCAAACTTCAGCGCCGACTGCGATAGACCTCCCAGCCAATTTTGGTGCTGCCCAGTGCTGTCGAGGTCGGCAGCTTGGAGCACCAGGGGCGGGTCCATCCAGTTCCAGTCGTTGCCCCGGTTCCAGTTGATCATGGAAATATCGCCGGGGGCGGGGGTGCCTGTGTAGGGATTATTGCGGGTTAGGCTCACAATACGCCGATAGTTAAACACGCTTTTGCCCGAGAAAAAGGGAAACCCCTCCAGGTCAAATACCAGCTGGTGTTCGTGCAGACCATAGGTGGGTTCGAGCCGCATCAGGGCAGCTAGACTGTCACCGCCGTCGTCGTGGCGGGCGAGGGCAAAGGGGTAGGTAAAGGCCTGGGTGCAGTCGGGGTTGTCGAAGGCAGCGGCGTTGGGCTCGCCGGTGGTGGCCCGAGACTCTGACCCCAGCCGGTAGGGCACCTGGGCCCAGGCCACCAGTTCACCAGTGTCGGTGGCATCAATCACCATCAGGTGCTCCCCCGGGGGCGGCTGCATCTTGACCGGCTGACGGTCGTAGGTGGCGGTGGGCGACCAGCTATACCACTCGGCCAGCTCTGCCGACAGCCGCCCCCGAGGCACGTAGTCAGGATTTGTGGGCATGCGCCGCACCCCATACACCGCCGTAATGCGGCGACCAGTGGCATCAAACTCAGCCCCTTTAAAGGCCGTCATCGTGGCCCAGCGGCTGTCCGGGGCGCTGGGGTGGGTATCGACTAAAAACTGCTCCGCCGCCTTGGCCCCCGCCTCAGGCATAAAACACAACACCCCCACCCAACAACTATTGAGGTCACTAATGACTCGCGAGGTGCCGCCGGGGCTCCAGGTGGGCAGTTCGACCACCTGCTGCTTGATCAGCTGCAGAAACCGTAGCCAACTGGGGGCGAAATTGTTGGCCTGGCGCATGCGTAGCGACTCATCAATGGCCGACACCCCCTGGGAGCTGACCTGCCCCCCCAGCCAGGGGGCAACTTCGATCAGACAGGTGGTAGCCCCGGTGGCCATGGCGTGGGCCGCTGCTGCTACGCCCCCCAAGGAGCCACCCACCACCACCACCTGGCATTCCCAGATCTCTTCAAACTGGGGGAGCGGGTTGAGCTGGGGACGACCGTTAAACGCTAACGGCTGAGGCATGCTGCTCAACCGCAGGGCTGGGGAAATGTCGCCCCCGGCCCCTGGCGATGGGGTCGGAGACCAGCGCGATGCGGTCAGCCCAGCTAGGGCCCCTACCCCAAACATCACCACAGCGAGGCCCGAGAGATTGCGCCACCGAATTTGTCGCTGAGCTGGCCTGCGATCAACCTTCACGCCCATTCCCCCGTTAATACTGCCAAGGTTTTAGCACACCTTGACGCACTGCGATCGCCCTGAGGACGCACTTTTACAGGTGGCCCCAAGCCCAGGCGACCCTGACCCAGTCGCCACCGATCTGCTACCCCTTGCACCGTGATCCCCCGATTCCCCCTCTGCCCCGCCCATCCCTCGTCAGGCTACAGCGGCAGTCAGGGGGGTGAAAGCGTAATACCCGTTATTTCGGAAACCAGCCGAAAATGCTAAATTAAAGGGCAAACTAAATCTGTAGGTGACCTCCGGCCATAGGCTGAACTGGTTCTGAGCCAGGTCTGGCCATTAGGTTAAGCCTTAGGGATGATCAATGTCATGGCTTGATTGCTATAACCTGCGCATATGGTTTCGGTGGAACCGTTTTATATTCCCATGTCGTCGATAATCCCGTCCATGACGGGTAGGTGGCGATAGCCTCAACTGAAGCTATCCTACGCTGGTCGGATATGGTGGGATTGTCTGGGCTTCGGAGATGAACTTCGACCTCAGGCCTCTATCCCTTGTTGCACTCTGTTATTTCTTTGTATGGATTCTGCCAGTCGACTTGACACCCCTCCGGGGGAACCTCCTAGTCCATCAGCCAATGTGTTGGGCGTACTAGTTGCAATACTGACCCTAACCCTGCCGCTGTTTATGGTTGCCCACTTCTCAACAGCCACCATAGAACTCGAGCGCCCGCCGACCTTCGCGGTGCCAGCGACGGCGGGACGATAGGATGAGCAAATCTGATTAAAACCCAATTAAACTCTGAGGGGCAGTGGCCCAGCGGGCCATTCTAGGTGGGCGGCTCTGGGCTAGGGCGATGGCTAGGATTTGAGAGCCATAGCTCTAACTGTGCTGAAAGTGGGCCGCTGCCCCGTAAAATACTATGTCGGAAGGAGTGTCGGAAGGAGGCGCTGACGTCTGATCGGCTCTGTTTAGCTGAGTGTCACCGACTTTAGAGCCTGTCTCCGTCTCTGTAAACTCGAATTTTTATCTATTGGAGTAGTGTTGTGGACCTATCCCGTATCCCAGCCCAGCCCGAGCCGGGTTTGATCAACGTGCTGGTCGAAATCGTTGGCGGCAGCAAAAATAAGTATGAGTTTGACAAAGACTTAAACGCCTTTATTCTGGACCGGGTTTTATTTTCATCGGTCAAATATCCCTATGACTATGGCTTTGTGCCCAACACCCTGGCCGACGATGGCGATCCCCTCGATGGCATGGTGCTGATGGATGAGCCGACTTTCCCAGGATGTGTGATTGCATCGCGGCCCATTGGCATGCTGGAAATGATTGACGGCGGCGATCGCGACGAAAAGATTCTCTGTGTGCCCGCCGCAGACCCCCGCTATGCCCACGTCAAATCGCTGGATGATGTGGCCCCCCACCGGCTTGACGAGATCGCCGAATTCTTTCGCTCTTACAAAAATCTGGAGAAGAAGGTAACGGAAATTTTGGGTTGGCAAAACGTCGACAAAGTGGCAGCCCTGGTCGACCAGTGCATAGCGGCGGCTAAGTAAGCTCTGGCGAGGCTCTCTGGGCGACGGCGCTAGGGTCGCCGTCTAGGGGACGCATCGCAGCAGTTAATTTAGTTGAGACATTTTGATCAACGGCATCCTCTGGTCGGGGCATGGCAGTGCCATGCCCCGACGTCAAACCTTTCCTAACTCAAGACTAAAGAGGGGATGCCTAACGATCTAGGCATCCCCTCTTGATGAAATCTAAGAAAAACGAGGTCTCAGAGAACTCTTGGCGCACCTACCACCGCTACCCTAACAGCATTGGCGATAGGTGCACTCGATCTTAGTAGAGCTCTTCTTCTTGGTGGGTCATGATGGTGCAGTCGGAGGTGGGGTAGGCAACACAGGTCAGCACGTACCCAGCACCGATTTGGTCATCATCTAGGAAGGACTGGTCAGACTGATCGACGGTACCAGCAGTGATTTTGCCCGCGCAGGTGGAGCAAGCCCCAGCCCGGCAGGAGTAGGGCAGATCGAGGCCCTGCTCTTCGGCGGCATCAAGAATATAGGTATCGTCATCGACGTCGATGGTTTGGTTGAGCCCTTCGGCCTCGTTGATCAGCGTAACCTTAAAGGTTGCCATGGTGCTATCCTTTCGTCAAATACACATTTCAGATCGGTCTTTGAGCTACAGAACACCTTTGGTATAACGTTTCCAGGATTTGCTCTGAGCAGACCTAACATAACTTTGATACTACGGGAAAACCTGAAGCCTGTCTTGCCTTTTTCCCCTCTGGCTGAACGGGATTCGTAATCAAACCGATACGTAATGGATTGGTTTACTTATACCCTAGAGGATCCCAAACGCTGGATAGTGACAACGGGTGTGATCCATGGCTATCATGCTGTCTTCAGTCGATGCTCTACGAAAACCGGGCAGACTGTATGTCAGTCTGCCCGGTTCGGGGTTGAGCCCCAGGGTTGCCGATGGCGTTTTGGTCGCGGCTGAGGTCGCGCTGGCCAGGGGCACCTACACCGACTGGGTATATTTAACACCTCGGTAGGTCATTTCGACCTGCTGATGGCGAGTCCTTTGGCGGGGAAAGTGTCGACGGGTAGCCGGCGCTCCCCGGTAGGTGCCGATGGTTTCTAGACCATCGCTCTGCACCTGGGGCATTTGAACGTCGTACTGAGCACCACGGTAGGCTAATTTCATGGCAAAAACTCCAAGGTAAGGGTATCGATCGGTGGTGACGCTACCCTCAGCTCGGTTGCGCTGGGTGTTGAGCAAACTTGCTGAGTAAACTGTAGCTATGTTTACAGTTTAACTGACCGGAACATGCTCTTCAAGGTCGGTTATTACCCCTGCAATGATTGTTATTGCCTTACAGCGATGGCGTTTGGGGTATAGCGTTTAGATCTTGCGGCTATTTTCGGCGGTCTGTAGGTTGAACTCGGCCTGGGTGAGCAGGGCGGCAACCTGGCAGGCGACCTCGGGCGGCAGGGCTGGCTGGCTATCGGCCAAAAAGTCGAGATAGCCGTTGAAGGTGCTGATAATGATTTGCTTGTTTTGCAGCATAGGTAATCTCCTGAGCGTTCGTCAGCATTCGTTGCCTACAGTTGTGATCCGCAGGTGGTTTTGCCCCATGATAGAAGCTGCCCTGCCCTGGGGGCCAATGTCGTTATACTGAAGCCGTTTGCTGAGCGAGGATGGGTTGCGGGCATGGCTGAGTTGGTTTTGTTTTGGCACCGCCGCGATCTGCGCTTGGACGACAATATGGGTCTGGCAGCGGCGCGCGATCGCACTTCTCACCTGACGGGCGTATTTTGCCTTGATCCCAGCATTCTCAAGGGCGACGCTGTGGCCCCGGCCCGGGTGGCCTACATGATCGGCTGTCTAGAGGTGCTCAAGACTAGCTACGCTCAAGCCGGCGGCCAGCTGCTGATTCTCCAGGGCAACCCGCAGGAGAAAATTCCGGCCCTGGCCCAGGCCATCGGAGCCAACGCCATCTACTGGAACCGCGATGTGGAACCCTACTCGCGCCAGCGCGATCAAGCGGTGGCCGAGGCGCTCAAGGCAGCAGGCCTTGAGTTTCGCACCACCTTTTGGGATCAGCTGCTCCACGAGCCGGGGGCCGTGCGCACCGGAGCAGGCGAACCCTACAGCGTCTACACCCCCTTTTGGCGCAACTGGGTGAAGCAGTCTAAGGCCGCTCCCCTGCCCGCCCCCGAGGGGTTAGTAGCGCTCAGCGCTGAGCAGACGGCGGCGGCCCAGCGGGCGGGCTGCATCGACCTGCCCAGCGCCAAAGACCTGGGCTTTGTCTGGGAGAATGGCTTTCCGGTGGAGCCGGGGGAGCCAGCCGCGCTAGAACGCCTAGGGGCGTTTTGCGACGACGATCAGGCTATTGCCACCTACGACGAGCAGCGCAACTTTCCGTTTGTAGATGGCACCTCGCGCCTGAGCGCAGCGCTGAAGTTTGGGGCAGTGGGCATTCGCACCGTGTGGGCCGCCGCCGCCGCCGCCCAGGGTCGCAGCCGCAGCGACGAAACTCGAGACAACATTAAAACCTGGCAGCAGGAGCTGGCCTGGCGCGAGTTTTACCAGCACGTGATGTATTTCTTTCCAGAATTAGCAGACGGCCCCTACCGCCAGCCATTAAAGAACTTTCCCTGGGTGAACGACGAAGACCAGTTTGCCGCCTGGTGTGAGGGCCGCACCGGCTACCCCATCGTCGATGCCGCCATGCGCCAGCTGAATGAGACCGGCTGGATGCACAACCGCTGCCGGATGATCGTCGCCAGCTTCTTGACCAAAGACCTAATAGTCAACTGGCAGTGGGGCGAGAAATATTTCATGCAGCGCCTGGTGGACGGGGATCTGTCGGCTAACAACGGCGGCTGGCAGTGGAGTGCCTCTAGCGGCATGGACCCCAAGCCGCTGCGAATTTTTAACCCCGCCAGCCAGGCCCAAAAGTTTGACGCCGAAGCAGAATACATTCGCCAGTGGCTGCCGGAGCTGCGGTCGGTGGACACCGGGGCGCTGGTGACGGGTAAGATTGCCGAGCGCGATCGCGGCGACTATCCTGCCCCCATCGTCGATCACAAAATTCAGCAGGCTCGCTTTAAAGACAAGTACAAAGCCCAAAAGGGTTAGGGGAAGAGTTTAGGGTTCACGGTATACGGTCTAAGGTTCACGGACTGCCTTAAACCGCAAACCTTAGACCGTATACCTTAGACCTCAAACCCCTATCAAAAATAATCAGCTCAACGACTGCCCCTAGGTCATGATCGTGCCACCCATGAGCTTTTCGTAGCGGCGCTGTAGCTCCTTGGTCAGCTTTGGCCAGCGGGCCAGCTCCGGGTCTTCCTTCAGCACCGTCTCTGCCGCCTCACGGGCCAGCATCAGCACATCCTGGTCTTCGATCAGGCTGGCCAGGGCAAAGTCGGGCAGGCCCGACTGCCGGGTACCCAACACCTCCCCAGGGCCGCGAAAGCGCAGATCCATCTCGGCGATAAAGAAGCCATCCTGGGATTGCTCTAGCACCTTGAGCCGCTGAATAGCATTTTCGCTGCGGCTGGCGCTGAGCAGCAGGCAGAATGACTGGGCCGCACCGCGCCCCACCCGACCCCTGAGCTGGTGCAGCTGGGAAAGGCCAAAGCGCTCGGCGTGCTCAATCAGCATCACCGAGGCGTTGGGCACATCTACCCCCACTTCCACCACCGTGGTCGAGACGAGGATGTGAGTCTCCTGGTTGCGAAAGGCGGTAATGGCGGCATCTTTCTCCGCCGAGGACATACGCCCGTGGAGCAGGCCGACGGTGAATTCAGGGAAAATCACCTCCGCCAGCCGCTGGTGTTCTTCTACCGCCGATTTCAGATCGAGCTTTTCTGACTCATCCACCAGGGGCAGCACCACGTAGACCTGGCGACCCTGGGCAATTTCGCGCCGGATGAGATCGTAGGCGTGGGTGCGCTCTTTGTTGGTCAGCAGGGTGGTTTGAATGGCCTTGCGCCCCGGCGGCAGCTCGTCGATCTGGCTCACATCGAGATCGCCGTGCATAGTCAGGGTCAGCGTGCGGGGAATCGGGGTAGCGGTGAGGGTGAGCACGTGGGGGTTGGCCCCCTTTTGGGTGAGCCGCGCCCGCTGCTGCACGCCGAAGCGGTGCTGCTCGTCGATCACCACCAAACCCAGGTCGCGAAACTGAACCGGGTCTTCGATCAGGGCGTGGGTGCCGACCAGGATCGGCAATTCCCCCGTCGCCAGTTCCCCCAGCATTTGGCGACGCTTGGCGGCGCGGGTCGAGCCGGTGAGCAGTTCCACGGGCAGGTGCAGCTGGTTGAACCACTCCACCAGCTTGCGGTAGTGCTGCTCGGCCAGCACCTCGGTGGGGGCCATAATCGCCGCTTGGTAACCCGACTGAATGGCGGCCAGGGTGGCGATCACGGCCACGACGGTCTTACCGGAGCCAACGTCGCCCTGTACCAGACGGTTCATGGGCATAGGCTTTTGCAGATCGGCCAGAATGTCGTTGACCACCCGCTGCTGAGCGCCCGTAAGGCTAAACGGCATAATGCTGTAAAAGCTGTCGATCAGCGCCCCGGTGGGGGCGAGGGCGATCGCAGTTTGCTGGGCCTGCTGCTGCTGGCGGCGGCGCAACAGACCCAGCTGAAGGTAGAGGAATTCGTCGAACACCAGGCGGCGGCGGGCCTGGGCCAGGCTGTCTTCGTCATCGGGGAAGTGAATCTGGGCGATCGCCTCTGTCACCTTGATCAGCCCATACCGCTGCCGCAGATCTACCGGCAGCGGGTCTTGCAGCTCTGGGACAGCGGGCAGAGAGGCCGCCACCGCCTTGCGCACCAGGTCGGCGGCAACGCCCTCGGTAAGCGAATACACCGGCACCATGCGGCCAATGGTGAGGGATTCAATGCGATCGCCCAGACTGTCCAACACCTCTAGGTGCGGATCTTCTAGCGTTACTCCAAACTTGCCGGCTTTTACCAGGCCGGAGGCGGCAACGATAGACCCCTGGGGGTACTGGCGCTTTTGCTGCTGCTGCCAGCCGGGGGTGGCGTAGCGGTTGCCGGGGTAAAAGCGGTTGAGCTTGAGCATGCCGCTGCCGTCAGAGAGCTGAAGCTCAAAGATGGTGAGTTTTTGATTGCGGGGGCTAGTGAAACAATTCACCCGCTTGACGGTACCGACGATGGTGACGGTTTCTCCCGGTTCTAAGTCGCGGATTTTGACCTGCTGGGCGTAGTTGATGTGGTCGCGAGGGTAGTAGTAGAGCACATCCTGCACCGTGAACAGGCCCAGCTTGGCCAGCCGTTCACTGTTTTTAGGGCCAATGCCCTTCAGGTAGGTGACCGGTTGATCAAGGCCAAAGCGCAAGCTGCCCGTCCCCGTCGCCTCTGCCAGCTGAGTGGTTTTGGGGGCAGCTTTGGGCGGGCGGGATGCCTTAGCAGACGTGGATGCTCCAGGTTCTGTGGCGGCATGTTCGCGGGTGCGGAGGGATGTGGTTGCGGCAGTTTTTTCGAGCAGGCGCTGGGTGCTGTGGAGAAAGCGGCGGGTTGCGGCCACCAGGTGCTGCCGCTGGGCAAAGCTGAGGTCGCTATAGCCCTCATACTTTTGGGCCAGCCCCTGCCACGACCGCTGCTGGTCAGCCGGGAGGGCCGGGGGGGGCTGTTGCAGGCTGTCGCGCAGAAACTCGCTGAAGCTCTGCTGCTTGCCCACCAGGTTGTTGAAGCCGGTTTCGGCCTCGACCGAGAGCGCCCGCTGGAGCCGAGCCCAGTCGGGTAGGGAGGTCTGTGCTTTTGCCATAGATTTCCCTAGCACCCTAGCGGGATGAGTCGTCGTACCAGATCGACCGCCAGGCTTGCTCGGCCTGGGCGATCGCTAGTTCGCGCTCGGCTCGCTGGTACTGCTTGCCCAGCTTGCGCAGTCGCCCAACGGCGGTGCGCAGTTTGCTGCGCCAGAGGGCGGTTTGCACATCGCCAAACTCTAGGTCGCTCAGGCGCAGTTGCACAGCGGCCAGATGGGTCATAGTGCCTTCGAGGGCTTCGTCGACCTCGTCATCTAGGCTCTGGTTGACGTCGTTGTCGGGGTCGTCATCGTGGTCAAACTCTGCCGCCACATCGCTCGCCATCGCTACCAGCACGTTCAACACGTTGGGCACCGATCGCCCCTTGGGCATCGCAACATCGGCATCGGATGCAGCTTCTACCACTGCATCGGGCAGATCGGGGGTCACCTGAGCCTTTCGCAACAGCTGGTTGGCTTTTCTAGATGCCCGCTGCAAGACCTCGCGAATCATCTGCTCCAAAATCAGGTGGTGCTTAGCCACCAGGGTGGGGGTGAGATCGTCTCCGGTAAAGGGGCGATCGCTAAAGGCTTCCTGCACTTCGCTCGAGATCGCCGCCATAATCACTGACTGCACGAGTTTTTGAGGGTCGAGGGTCAGGGCTGTGTCTTCTTCAGTTTCAGGCTCATCTGGCTCAGGCTCATCTGGCTCGGGCTCATCTGGCTCAGGCCCGTCTGGCTCAGGCCCGTCTGGCTCAAGCTCACTTGACCCGCCTAGGGCAGGGGCAGGGGAGTCTTCAGGGGCAACCGTCTCTATGTTGGGTGGGCCAGAAATATCGGGTGGGTCAGAGATGAAGGAGTCAGCATTAGGCGGGTCAGCATTCTCAGCCACCGCAGCCTCTTCAGCGTGGGCTAGGGCCGCTAGGGCCACTTCTAGGCGATTTAGATCGCTAGAGCTGAGATCTCTGGGGTTTAGAACCTCGGAATCAGCCGACGCTTGAGCTGGCTCCATCAGCTGCTGAAGCCAGCTCTGGGCTTTATGGCCCAGGTCTTGAATGCTCTGCTGTAACCGGGTGCGATCGCTGACCGGCAAGGCCAAAAACGCTTCGGGATAGACCTGGGTACAGAGGTGGTAGGTGGCCATAATCACCTGTTGCCGCAGGGCGTGACCCAGCACAGTCAGGTAGGTGGCATAGATTTGGCTAAACTCTTCGGCCAGAGTAGCGGTAGCTCCCTCTAGCGCGTTGAGATCTTTGCGAATACTTTCGACTGGCCTTACCATGCTCCTGTACCCATGCCATACCTGATTATAGGGAAATATCAAAAACGGGGGCGCAATGACCGCACCCCCGTCTCTGGTGGCTTTTGAGCTGACTCTTGAGGCTCAGTCGCCCCGATAGCAGCCCCGCAGCCGCTGGCAAACCTACTTTTTCATGCCGGTCTGGGCAGCCACTTCGTCGGCGAAGTTGGTCTCTTCTTTTTCGATGCCCTCGCCCAGCACAAACCGAGAGAAGCGGCGCACCTGGATATTTTCACCCAGCTTAGAAACCGCCTGCTTGATCAGCTCTTCGACCGAGATATTTTGGTCTTTGATAAAGGGCTGATCCATTAGAGAAAGCTCTTTCAGGCGCTTTTGAATGCGGCCTTCAACAATTTTCTCCTGCATGGCGGCGGGCTTGTTGGCAATGTCGTCGCGGCCCATCTCAATGGATTTCTCTTTCTCAGCCACGTCGGAGGGGATGTCGCTGACCCGCACATATTCTACGTTGGGGCAGGCGGCGATTTGCATGGCCACATCACGCACGAGGCTCTTAAACTCGTCGCGGCGGGCCACAAAGTCGGTTTCGCAGTTGACTTCTACCAGCACGCCCACGCGGCCACCGGTGTGAATATAGCTGTCGACTAGACCTTCGGCGGCAACCCGACCCTCTTTCTTAGAGGCCGAGGCGATGCCCTTCTGGCGGAGCCATTCAATGGCTTTTTCAATGTCGCCCTCGTTTTCTTTTAGGGCTTTTTTGCAGTCCATCATGCCTGCGCCGGTTTTATCGCGCAGGTCTTTAACAAGCTTTGCAGAAATATCTGCCATGGTGATTTAACGTCCTAACGCGCTGTCGTCAAACTCAGTCCAAACAATCAATCTAAACAGACGGGGAATGCCTTAGTTCAGCTTAAACCCCTGGGGCCACCTTCATGAAGGCAACTTCGGCACCCCTGCCTCTCCCACCAGGAGAGGGGCAGGGGTGAGAGCCAACCCTAGCTGTCGCCGTCGGCGGCAGGGGCATCGTAGGCGTACTCGTCGTCGGCCCCGTCGTAGTCGTACTCGTCGTCATCGCTGGAGGTCTGCCCGCCGTGGGAGCCTTCGTAGATGGCGTCGGCTAGCTTGCCGAGAATCAGCTTGATGGAGCGAATGGCGTCGTCGTTGCCGGGAATGGGCACATCGACGACATCGGGGTCACAGTTGGTGTCGAGCAGAGAAATAATCGGAATGCCGAGCTTTTGGCACTCAGACACCGCGTTGTATTCTCGCTTGATGTCGACGATGATGGCGACATCGGGCACCTTGCGCATGGTCTTAATGCCACCTAGGTACTTTTGCAGCTTCTCTAGCTCGCGGCGCAGCACGGCGGCTTCTTTTTTAGGGCGCAGGTCAATGGCACCCAGCTCTTCCATCCGCTCTAGCTCTTTGAGGCGGTTGGCGCGAGATTTAATCGTCTCCCAGTTGGTGAGCATGCCGCCCAGCCAGCGCTGGTTGACGAAGTGGGAGCCGCAGCGGGCCGACTCTTGGGCTACGATGCCAGCGGCCTGGCGCTTGGTGCCAATAAACAGAAACTTTTGCCCCTGCTCAGCGGCGGTGCGGACAAATTTGTAGGCTTCTTCCATCAGCTGGGCGGTCTGCACCAGGTCAATGATGTGAACGCCGTTGCGGGAGGTGAAGATGTATTGATCCATCTTGGGGTTCCAGCGGCGAGTTTGGTGGCCGAAGTGAACCCCAGACTCAAGTAGCTCGGATAGAGTGATAACGGGCATTTGGTTTTGACTCCTTTCGGGTTAATCCTCCATTCGAACATGCTCCCCTTTGGCTGAAAACCAGCGGGGGAGACCCGAAGATTCGAATGTGTGGTTTTTTGACAACTTTTCTAGGGTATCACAGTGGCAGTCTGGTTAGAGTTTTGCTGAAACGTTACCTGCGCTGGGCAATTGTTGCCGCTGCGATCGCATTTCTGGCCCACACCCTGGCGGGCCACTGGGCCGAGGTGGTCGCGATTCGGCTGCGATCGCAGGGCCTTTGGCGGCTGCTGCTGGCCACCGCCGTTAGCCTGCTGGCCCACAGCTGGGCGGGCTGGGTGTGGAGCTGGATTTTGCAGGCGCTACAGCAGCCCATAGGCGGTCGCTGGAGCATGCCCGTCTACCTCAAAACCAACCTGCTGAAATACCTGCCGGGCAATGTCTGGCATTTCTATGGCCGGGTGCGCGCCCTGGGCGATCGCGGCATTGCCAAAGGGCCGGCCATTGTCGGGGTGGTACTAGAGCCTTTGCTGATGGCCAATGCAGCCCTGCTGCTGGGGTTGGCTAGCCCCACTCGCTACTGGCCGGGGCAAATTTTGCTGCTGGGGCTGGCCCTAGGGGCAATTCACCCCCGCTGGCTCAACCCGGTGATGAACCGCCTGGGCCAGGCCAAGGCTAAGCATGATCTAAAAAAAGATGATCTCGATGAACCGCTGCCCTCGGCGGCCCTGCACCGCTACCCCCTCAAACCCCTAGCAGGAGAAATGGGCTTTGTGCTGCTCAAGGGGATTGGCTTTGCGCTGGTGATCAGCGCCGTCAGCCCGCTGCCCACTAGCCAGTGGCTCTCGGTGGTGAGTCTGTTTAGTCTAGCCTGGCTGGCGGGGCTGGTGATCCCCGGTGCGCCGGGGGGGCTGGGGGTGTTTGAGGCGATCGCCGTCACCCTGCTGCAAGACACGCTCTCGGCAGGCGTCATTCTCAGCGCGGTGGCGCTGTACCGCCTGGTGGGCACTCTAGCCGAGGCCCTGGGGGCAGGGTTGGCGGTATTGGGGGAAGAGGGTTCAAGGTTCAAGGTTTAAGGTGCACGGCATTGCCTTTAACCTTGAACCTCAAATAACCTTGAACCTCAAACCTTGCCCCCTTTCTTTAATCGTCGAAGTGCTTGACGATCGCCTCGGCAAATTCCGAGCACTTCAGCGGTGGGTTGACTGGCGGCTCCATCATGCGAGCTAGGTCGTAGGTGACTTCGCGGGCTGCGATCGCAGCTCCAATGCCTTTCTTAATCAAATCTGCCGCCTCTTGCCAGCCCATGTACTCCAGCATCATCACGCCGGAGAGAATCACCG
>RECJ01000093.1 GCA_007694115.1 Leptolyngbya sp. DLM2.Bin27
CGGGCGACATTTTATCGACGATGTCGAGCACGTCCTGGCGCTTAAAGTCTTCGATTAGGGCCTGCTGAATGGTGGTGTCGAGGTTTTCGTACACCTCGATGGCCTCGCCTTTGCCCAGCAGCCGAAAGGCGATTGCCTGCATCGCTTCGGGCAGGTCTTCAATCGCTTCGGCAACATCGGCAGGCTGCACCGGCACCAGCAGCGCTTTGGCCCCTGGCAAATTACCCTGCTCAAGCAGCACCTGAAGCTGCGATCGCACCAGCTCTTGCAGCTCTCGCCGATCTACAGTGAGGGGCGTCGATGGGTTTTGCGCCTCGGTCAACAGATCGCCCCGGCGATACAACTGCAACTAGTCTAGTGGGCCTTGGCCTCCCAGAGAAGTAAAATCATTGGAATTATTTCCTCAACCCCAGTCAAGGTCTAAATTAGTCCCCCAACGGCTCAATGGGCCGATTTAGAGGCACATTCTCATCCGGCGGCATTCTCAGAGGCCAAGAACACCATGGACTTATCATCAAAGGTGCTGCTTTGCGATCAGACCCCCGCATTTTATTAGTCACTGGCCCGGCCCGATCGGGCAAGAGCGAGTGGGCCGAGACCCTGGCCGAATCCTCTGGCCAGTCGGTGATCTATATCGCCACCTCCACCCTTGACCCGGCGGATCTGGACTGGCAAAGGCGGGTGCAGCTACACCGCGATCGCAGACCCCCCCAATGGCGGCTGCAAGAAGTGCCCGTCGCCCTGCCCGAGGCCATTCTATCCGCCACTGCCCACGACTGTCTGCTGATCGACTCCCTCGGCACTTGGCTAGCCAACCTGCTAGACCAAGACGACACCACCTGGCAGAGCACCGTAAATTCCCTAGTCGATAGCCTGCAACAGACCCCCGCCACCGTGGTTTTGGTCTCCGAAGAAACCGGCTGGGGCGTGGTGCCCGCCTACCCCATCGGGCGGCTGTTTCGCGATCGCCTCGGCAGCCTCACCCGCCAGGTGGGCACCGTCGCTGGCGCTGTGTACTTAGTCGTCGCCGGGTACGCGGTGGATGTGAAGGCGTTGGGGAGAAGAGTGGGTAGAGAGTTTTGAATTTTGAGGTTTGAATTTTGAATTTAAACTGGGCACTCAAAACTCAAAACTCAAAACTTTCCCACCTAAACCTCAAACCCCTCTACCTCATACCTCTTCCACTGGCCCTCAAACCTTTCTGCTACCAGGGGTGTCAGGGTCAGCTTGGGCGGGTTGCCGCCAGACACCTCGACTCGCAGACCAGAGTAGGGGCGTTTGGGGTGTTTGCTGTCTCCGGTGCGGCCCAGATACAGGTGTGATGTAGCCACGGTGCGGGTCTGGCCGTCGATGGTTTCTGTGATCGCTGGCCCTTCGTCCCGCTGGCGGCGCAGGCTATAGCCGCTGCCGCCGCAGATCACCCAGGGAATGTGGGCATCGCCGTGGCCGGTGGCCCCGGTGCGCAGGTAGTCGAAGCAGTGGGCGTGGCCGTTGAGCACCAGGTCAACGATGGGGCGGCCCTGGGTCTGTACCTCGGCGGCAACGGCATCGAGCACCTGGCGCAGGTGGTGGCGCACGGCCAGGGTTTGACCCTGGGGCCACTTGGTGGCTTCGCTGACGTAGGGGGGGTGGTGAAAGAAGAGAATGCGGCCCCGCACCGCTGGGTTTTGCCAGGAGGCAATCAGGCGATCGCGCAGCCAGTCGAGCTGCTCGGTGTCGACCGTGGGAGAACGGTTGCAGTTGATCTGTTTGTCGATGTCGTAGAGTTGCTCGTCGATGGCCTCAATCTGCTCGGCAATATCGGCTTGATCGTCTTCGTTAAGCGGGTTAAACACCTCCAGGCCAGCCTGGCGAATTAAGTCGGCTTTTTCTATCTCAAGCCGCTGGCGCTGCTGCTCCAGGTTTTCGCGACCAGACCCGGTGTGGGTGACCGGTAGGGGCTGGTTAAACGTATTTGAGTCTAGGGCAAAAAAGTCAATGCCGCCGTAGCGAAAGGTGTAGTAGCGGTTGGGTAGGCGAGTAAACTGGCCGGGACGGTAGGTGAGGGCGCGATCGCCTGCGTCAGTGCTGGTGTAGTGAGTATCTAGATATTTGCCCAGCCGCGCCTCAGGCACCGCCCGCAGATAGTCTAAAAACGCCTGGGCAAAGGCATCGCCCTGGTAAGAGCCGTGCCAGCCCACATCTAGATCGATAAAAAACCGCAGCAGGTAGCGCAGGGGGGTGGTGATGCCCGCCGCCAGACCAATCAAAAACGGCAGATCGTAGTAGTCGTGGTTGCCCAGCACCGGCAAAATGGGGTGCTTAAAGGTCATGCGATCATACTTAATGTGGTGGTAGTCGCCCACCAGCCACTCGCGGTAGGGCTTGATAAAGTTTGACCCATACTGCTCGCGGGACCCCACCAGGTAGACGACATCCCCGGTGTGAAGCGTAAAGCTGGCCGAGTCGAGGTGGTTTAACAGCTGCTTGGCCACCTGGCGCTGGGGGCTGCTGGTGCGGTGTCGCCCAGTGCCGCTGTCGCCGACCACTAAAAAAGAAAAGCCGTCGGTTGCGGCCCTGGAATTGTCTGCGATCGCACCCTGGGTGCCATCGTCAATCACCAGGCGAGTTTGGTCAATGGCGCGCCCGACTAGCTCGGGATGCTGCCACCGCACCCGCTGCTGCATCTTGCGAATTTTGACCTCAATGGCGGGTTCAGTGACCAGTTTGGAAGACATGGCGCTCAGGTGCGGTGTACAGATAACCGATTAGCATAGATCTTGATCACTCTGCAGGGTTATAGCCAACATGGGCCTCTACAACGAGAAAGTTTTGCCCTACTTGATCGATGTTTCCATGAGCGATGCCATTTTAGGCCGCTACCGCCAGGCGGTGTTGGCCGATGTCAGCGGTGAAGTGCTCGAAATTGGCTTTGGCACAGGGCTAAACCTGCCCTACTACCCCGACCATGTGAAACAAATTACTACCGTAGACCCCAGCCCTGGGGTGCATCGCCGCGCCCAAAAGCGCATCGATGCCTCACCGATCACCGTCGATCATCGTATGCTCAGCGGTGAGGCGCTGCCCATGGGCGATCGTACCTTTGACAGCGTAGTCAGTACGTTTACCCTGTGCACCATTCCCCAGATAGAAAAAGCTCTAGCTGAAATCTATCGCGTGCTCAAGCCCGGCGGTCGCTTTTTCTTCGTTGAACATGGTCTCAGCCCCGACCCCGGCATTCAAACCTGGCAAAACCTGCTGACCCCCATTCAAAAGCGCATTGCTGGGGGGTGCCACTTTAACCGCACCATGCAACCACTGATCGAACACCAGTTTGATCAGGTGCAAATTGATGCTGCCTACGCCCAGCAGGTGCCCAAGGTGGCTGGGTATTTTTATGTCGGGGTGGCCACCAAGGAGATCGCTGAACCAGAAGATATGCCGATGTAGGGGCGCATGGCCCGCGCCCTCGGGAGGAAGCTAAACCCACAAAAAGCCTGGGTGCACAACTGCACACCCAGGCTAGAGAGATTTATGTTAAGGCTCAGAGCCCTACATCAGGCCAATTTGAGACAAGATACCCTGCCCGGTCAAAAACTCAGTGGCAACACCGATCACAAAACCCAGCATTGCCAGACGACCGTTCCAGGTTTCTGCAAAGTCAACAAACCCAAATTTGCTTTCGCTGCTTTCCATAATCGTTATTCTCCGTTGTGTAGGAACCGAAGTGTAGAAACTGAACGCGTAAAAGCTTTAATCGTTCAAGCTTATGTCACAAATCGTAACACAAGGAATTTGGCTTGTCTAGGCTGTCAAAATACTGTGCAGCAATCGGCACAGCAATCGGGTTTCGAGATCGGCAGATGGGCACTTGCCCCCAGCCCTGGTATGTGCCTAAAGCCTTGCTGCAGGTCGCGTTTTAGCGGTCAGACTCAGGTTAACTAAACTTCGTCAGCAGCTTCAGCAGCGATTTTGTGCGCGGGGTCAACAGCGTGCGGCGGTAGGCATCGGCGGCTTTCTTAATGGCCTCGGCCTGGGTCGGGTAGGGGTGAATCACGCCGCTGAGGTTGCTCAGACCCTGGCCGGTGACCATGGCCAGCGTGATCTCGCTGATCATCTCCCCGGCGTGGCGGGCAACAATGGTGGCCCCCACAATCTTGTCGGAGCCTTTTTTGTGGAGAATCTTCAAAAACCCTGCGCTTTCCCCATCGGCCAGGGCGCGGTCGACCGATGAAAACGGAATCTCGATGGTGTCGACCTCGATACCCTGCTGCTTGGCCTCGTGGGCGTACAGCCCCACGTGGGCAATTTCAGGATCGGTGTAGGTCACCCAGGGCACCACCAGGTTGCTGAGGCGGCTGCGGCCCAGGCCCAGGGGGGCAAACAGCGCGTTTTTAATCACAATCCGAGCAGCGGCATCGGCAGCGTGGGTAAATTTCCAGTCCATGCAGATATCGCCGGCGGCAAAGATGCGGGGGTTGGTGGTTTGCAGGTAGTCATTGACCACCACCCCCTGGCGGCGATCGTACTCGACCCCCACCGCCTCCAGGTTTAAACCATCGACATTGGGCACCCGCCCGGCTCCCACCAAGATCTGATCAACCGCCACGGTCTGGGGCGCTGATGCGCCCTGCTGGGTATAGTGCAGCACCTTGCCCGTGGCGGTTGTTTCTACCCGCTCTAGCTGGGCATCTAGCACCAGATTGAGCTGTTCTTTAGTCAACTGCTGCTGCACAATCTCGGCGGCGGCGGCATCTTCGCGGTTGAGCAGGTGGTCGTGGTTATGCAGCAGGGTGACCTCGCTACCCAGCCGATGAAAGGCCTGGGCCAGCTCGCAACCGATGGGGCCACCGCCAATCACCGCCAGACGACCGGGCGACTCGGTGAGCGAAAACACCGTTTCGTTAGTCAAAAACCCAGCTTCGGCCAGCCCCGGCACGGCGGGCCGATGGGCGCGGGCACCGGTGGCAATCACGGCCTTTTTGAAGGGTAGACGGCTCTCGCCCACCTGCACGGTGTCGCCATCGACAAAGCGGGCCGCGCCCAAAAATACATCTATACCCAGCTGGCTAAAACGATCCACCGAGTCGTGGTGGCTGATGTCGGCGCGAATCTGTCGCATCCGATCCATCACGGCGGCAAAGTCAACGTTGATCTGCTCTGGCGGCTCAACGCCAAAGGGGGCGGCCCCTCGCATATCGGCCACCACCCGCGACGAGCGAATCATGCATTTAGAGGGGACACAGCCCACATTCAGGCAGTCGCCCCCCATCAGACTTTTTTCGACCAGAGCTACCTTGAGGCCGAGGCCGAGGCCCGCTGCCCCAGCGGCCACCACCAGGCCAGCCGTACCGGCCCCAATCACCACCAGGTCGTAGCGCTGAGCGGGGGTCGGGTTTACCCAGTCAGGGGGGTGCGTGTGGGCTTGCAGGGTTTGGTTATAGCGGTTGAGCGGCTGGAGGGCAGGTTCGAGGTTGTGATCAGGGGCAGTCATGGTTTAGAAGATTGGGGATAGTATCATCATCGTTCTAAACCTAAAATTTCTGCCTGAGCATAGCCTGGGCATTAGCCGACCAAGGCCTAATACGAAATCCTGTCTGGCTACCCCCGATTCCCCAGGGCAAACAACCGTTTGCCCCTACAGGTTGGCCTGTCAGGTATCGGGGGTATGGAATTCGGATTCGGTATAGTATCCAGCTCACGACAATGCCTGGCTGAGGCACACAGCCGCTCACCCGCCAGCGACCAGCCACCTAGGGCCAGCTAGAGCGCCAGCATTCGCTCTAGCTTAGGAATCGTCAGCGGTAGCTCAATGCAGGCATCGGCGATGTGGGCCTGGGCCGCTAAGTCAACGGCCTGTTCTGCACAGAGAATGGCCACTTTGGGCCGAGGCTCCAGGGGGGGCTTCAGCTGTTGTAAATCCCCCAGCAGTGACGGGTTGTTCGCCTCTAGATCGCCTACGACCAACAAATCTACGGGGTGCTGGTGCAGATGCTGGTACACCTCTGGCCAGCTCTGGTAGCCGATCACCTGCCAACCACAGGATCTGACATAGGCAATTAGCGTCTGGTGGTGCTCAAGATCGCGGTCGACGATGACCATTTGCTGGCTGTCAATGGCGCTGCGGTTGTTTTTACAGTCATCTTTGCTGGGGTGATGGTCTGGGCCCAGCGGTCGCGCCGCTAGCGCCCCAGCGCCCGGCCGAGGCAGGTAGAGAAAGAAGCAGCTGCCCTGATCCACCGCCGACTCGACCCGCAGATAGCCCCCGTGGAGCTGAGCCAGCTGCTGCGTCAGCGCCAGCCCCAAGCCCGCACCATCGTACTGGCGGTTGAGATCGTGGTCGAGCTGGGTAAACGGCTGAAAAATCTGCTCTAGGCGGTCTGCCGGAATGCCAATGCCGGTGTCTTCGACTCTGAACTCCACCAGGGCGTCACGGTTTTGCACCGTCAGAGTAATCTGCCCCTGGGGGGTAAATTTGAGGGCGTTTGACAGCAGATTGAGCAACATCTGGCGCAGGCGGCGTTCGTCGGCCATGCAGGTCAGTGCATCGGCGGCGATATCGCAGTTGAGCTCAATGGCTTTTTCGGCAGCGCGGGGTTGCACCATGGCCAGGCAAGACTGGCACAGCCCCGGCAGCGAGACCTGGGTCAGCCGCAGGTGCTCTTGCCCCGACTCTACTTTAGAGAGATCGAGAATATCGCTAATGATCGCTAGCAGGTGCTCGCCGCTGCCGTTGATGTAGTTGAGATACTCGATCTGCTTGGGGTTGAGGGAGCCAACCACCTGGCGAGACAGCAGCGCCGACAGACCCAAAATCGAGTTGAGCGGGGTGCGTAGCTCATGGCTAATCATGGCCAAAAATCGGCTTTTGGTGCGGCTGGCGGCCTCCGCTGCCTGGCGTTGGGCCTCTAGGGCCTGGGTCGCTTGATGCGGATCGGTCGCCGGCAGGGTATTGTCTCGCTGGGTGTCTCGCTGGGCATCTCGCTGGGCCAGGATCTGTTTGAGCTGCTCAAAGGCAGCTGCGTCACGGCAAAGAGGCCGCAAATCTTCTAAGTCGGAGAAGGTCATCGCAGTGAGGCAACCTTGCTAAAGTCAAGCTCACCTCCATTAAACCCCAACCCGCTGGGAGGGCGTACAGAGCTGATATGGTTTTTCAACCATCACCCAAAGTGTTGAAACCCCTGGCTTAGGCTGAGCACCTGGGGTAGGTCGCCGTCGGCAGCATGGATCTCTACCGCCAAGGCCGCTGTGGTTTCACCCACGATGGCGCAGGTTTGACCCAGCCGATCGCGCAGTGCCCGAGCCAAGGGCCAGGGCAAACAGAGCACCAGCTCAAAGTCTTCGCCGCCGTATAGGCACCAGTCGATCGCCTGGGCTGGGCCGAGCCAGTCGGTCAGAGCCCGGTCGATCGGCAGATCGTCCTGGTGCAGCTGCGCGCCGACACCGCTGGCCCGACACAGTTGCAGCACCGCATTGGCCAACCCATCGCTGGAGTCCATGGCGGCGATCGCAGCGGTATCGCCTGCCTCACCGATCAGGTCTTGCAGCACTGCGATCGCATCAAATCTGGGCTGGGGCCGCTGGTGGGCCATCACCCAGCGATCGCGGTCGGCGGGGGCCACCTCTGCCCCCCGCTCAGGGTGCAGCAGCAGCTCTAGCCCCGCCCGCGATCGCCCGTGGCGGCCCGTGACCAAAATCGCCTGCCCCGGCTGGGCGCTGCGGCGGTAGAGCGCCCGCTGGGGCACCACGCTGCCCAGGGCGGTAATGGCCACGCCAATCACCTCGGCGCGGCAGAGGTCGCCCCCCAGCACCACCCCGCCCCAGCGCCCTAGGCAGTCGGCCATGCCCTGGTAGAGACCTTCTACCCAGGCGATCGGGGTGTGCCCCGGCAGGCTCAGGCCCACGGTAATGCCCTCGGGCTCAGCTCCCATGGCGGCGAGATCAGACAGGTTGGCAGCCACCGTGCGCCAGCCCACGTCGGCGGGGGCGGTGGTGCGATCGCTAAAATGCACCCCCTCCACCAGCACGTCGGTAGTCACCACCAGATGCCGACCGGGGGGCAGCGTCACCACCGCCCCGTCGTCACCCACCACATCGCCGGGGCAGTAGCGAAACAGCCGCTCTAGCAGCCCCAGTTCTCCCAGGTCAGCGATGGTTTGGGGGTTGGCCATATGAACGGTAGGAGGAGGGGTGTTGGGTATAAGGTGCAGGGTATAGGGTGCAAGGTGCAGGGTATAGGGTGCAAGGCAAGGATGTAGACCGCAAACCTTGAACCTTGAACCTTGAACCCCAATCCACCCCTTTAGAACGGCTGCACCAGATTTTCGGCCCCGGCTACAATCCGCATTGACTCAATGCGATCGCCTGCGGTGAGCTGCTCTAGCAGTTCTTTGTTGTCGACAACGTAGCCAAACACCGAGTAGCGACCGTCGAGCAGGTTGAGCCCGGCTGGGGTCATCTCTGGCTCAAACAAGAAGAAGAAAAACTGCGAGGAACCGCCGTTGGGGTCAGCGTTGGGGCGGGCCATGCCCAGGGTGCCATAGGCCGAGAAAGGCAGCACGGGTGCGTCTAAAAAGCGACCAATTTCTTCCAGGGTGGTGCCATAGACCGGGGTCTCGTCACCCTTCACTAGGATCTCTATGGGAATGGCGCGGTAGGCCTTGGTCTTGGGGTCAATAAAACCATCCTCGGGGCCAACGGGGTCGCCGGTTTGCAGCACGTAGTTGTCTTCGGCCCGGGTAAACTCTAGGCCGTTGTAGAAACCGCGCTGCACCAGATCGACAAAGTTGCCGCCGGTCACCGGGGCGCTATAGCCGTCGATCACCGCTTGCAGGGTGCCCTTGTTGGTGGTCACCTCCACCGTGGCCCGCCCCTTGAGCTGCGGCAGATGGCTGTACTCCTCGGGCACCTCGTAGGGAAACCCTTTTACCATTAGCTCTTCGATGCGGCTGACATCGTCGAGTATGGCCGCTCGTTTGAGCCAGACTGCCTCGCGATCGCGCAGATCTACGGCCTCACGCAACAGCAGCAGCTGCGACTGAATATCGTCGAGGTAGCTGATCGCCGCTGCCCGCCTGCCGTCTGGCACCGCCGACAGCATCGCCTCACGACTGCGGGTCAAGACCCGCTCCACCTTGGTGATGTCTTTGGCAATCGGCCCCCAGCGCTTGCTGCGCAACCACTCAGACAGCCCCTCCAGATTGCCCTGCACCGCCCGAATGTCTGGGTTATCGATCGGCAATGAGTAGCGCAGCAGCGCTTTGCCATCGGTAATCGCGTTGCCCGGCGGCAGGTACGCCACCAGGGGCCCAGCGGGCAGCGCCAGGGCTGGGGCCAGGGTACCTAGCCACAGCCCGACCCCCAGCAGCAACCCGCACCCCAGCTGCATCGCTGCTTGCGACCAGCGGCGCGCCCTTGGGTACGTTTCCGGGCTCACCAGATGGCGACCGCCCATACCTAGCCGTCCGTCCATTCCGCGTCTTTCCTTGGCCATAGCTGTCATCTTCCGCTGTAGGGTCTACTCAGGGCGGCCTTTCACCCCAGAGCGCACTGCGCCTAAACAGTACCCCTACAATCTTGTCATACTCTGTAACCTCCCCAGCTATCGCTGGCCTGGTCTCTCCCCTCTGGGTTCTGGCCAGTTAAGGGGAAATGCCTGTGGTAAATGGCCACTGGGAGGTAAAATGAGGTGCCAAACTTAGACTTGCCTACCACAGCCAGAGCCATGATTTCCAGCAATGATTTTCGCACCGGTACTTCTATTGAGCTAGATGGGTCGGTCTGGCGCGTGGTCGAGTTTCTCCACGTCAAACCCGGCAAGGGGTCGGCCTTTGTGCGCACCAAGCTCAAGAACGTGAAAAGCGGCAACACCGTTGAAAAAACCTTTCGGGCTGGCGAGACCGTGCCCCAGGCGGTGATCGAAAAGAAAGACATGCAGCACACCTACCGCGACGGCGAAGATTTGGTGTTCATGGATATGGAGACCTACGAAGAAGTGCGCCTCACCGCCGCCGAAATTGGCTCCCAGGTGAAATATCTCAAGGAAGAAATGGCCGTCAGCGTCGTCAGCTGGAATGGCCAAATCCTAGAGGTAGAGCTGCCCAACTCCATCGTGCTCGAAGTCACCCAAACCGACCCTGGGGTGAAGGGCGACACCGCCACCGGTGGCACCAAGCCCGCGATTCTCGAAACCGGAGCGCAGGTGATGGTGCCGCTGTTTATCTCCATTGGCGAAAAAATTAAAGTCGACACCCGTTCTGACACCTACCTCGGCCGCGAATCCTAACGCCGCGCATCTGCCGCAGACCTTTTCCCAGGGCATCGGCCATCGCTGAGCGCCCTGGGGCAATACACCGTATGAGATTTTCGCCGTGGAACTAAGCGTCACCGATTTAAGAGAGCTAGTCGCTGCCCTGGGCCAGAGCGATCTGGTAGAGCTGACCCTCAAAAGCACAGATTTTGAGCTCACCCTGCGCAAGTCTGGGGCGATAGTGGCCGGTGCGGCGGCCCCAGTGGTGGCCCAGGTCGTAACCGCCGAAGAGACGATGGCGGCTAGCCCCGTCCCCACGGCCGACCCCTCGCCCCTTGCCCCGGCAGCCCCTCCGGCGACGCCACCGGGTAAGGGTAGCGACCTGCTGTCGATCAGCTCGCCTATGGTGGGCACGTTTTATCGCTCCCCCGCCCCCGAAGAGCCTGCCTTTGTCGGCGTAGGCGATCGCATTACCAGCGGCCAGACCGTCTGCATTATCGAAGCCATGAAGCTGATGAACGAGCTAGAGGCCGAGATCAGTGGCGAAATCGTCGAAATCATGGTAGAAAACGGCCAGCCCGTAGAGTTTGGCCAGACCCTGATGCTGGTGCGCCCGGTTTGACCCTTGCCCCCGGTATTGCTATGACCGCTGCCCCCCAAAACTCCTCCCCCGAAAGCCCCGTCCCCCAGAGCCCAGATCAGCGCATTATTGTGCCCCTCGACCTGCCCTCTGCCCCGGCGGCCCTGGCCCTAGTCGAGGCCCTGCCCGAGGTGAGCTTTTGGAAGGTGGGCCTCGAACTCTTTGTCAGCGCTGGGCCGGGGCTATTGGCGGAGCTGCGAGCCAGACAAAAGCGGATCTTCCTCGATCTCAAGTTTCACGACATTCCCAACACCATGGCCGGGGCCTGTGCCGCTGCGGGGCGCTACGGCGTCGACCTGATGACCGTGCACGCTGCGGCGGGCCAGGCGGCACTGATGGCCGCCCAGGCCGCTGCGACCGCCGGAGCCGAGGCAGCGGGTGTAGATCCGCCGCTGCTTTTGGGGGTGACTCTGCTGACCAGCATTGACCCCAGCACCCTGGCCCTAGAGCTAAAAATTCCGTTAGAGGCGGCCAACTACGCCCTGCAAATGGCCCTGCTGACCCAAGATAGCGGCCTCGGCGGGGTGGTTTGCTCGCCCCAGGAGGCCAGCCAGCTGCGGCGATTTTTGCCCGCCGACTTTGCCCTGGTGTGCCCTGGGGTGCGCCCCACCTGGGCCAGTAGCCAAGACCAGCGCCGCACCCTCACCCCTGCCCAGGCCCTGCAAGCCGGAGCCACCTATCTGGTGATTGGCCGCCCCATCACCGCCGACCCCGACCCTGCCGCTGCGTTCCAGCGTATTTGCGAAGAATGCTCAGCCGCTTTTACCGCTTAGTTGATTGGTTTTCTCTGGCCCTGGCCCTGGGCTCAATGGCGGTGGTCGGCGGGGTGCAGAGTACCGCAGCCGAGGGGATGCAGCGGCCAGCGGCCCCAGAAATCAGGCCAGATATCGGCCCGGCAGCAGATCCAGGGTCGGCCCTACCGGCGCTGCGACCCCGCACCCCTTGCCCCACCGACCTTGAGGTGTTGACCACCCAGTTGCTCTCTGCCCTGCCCCACTACGCCAACCGGGTCGCTAGCCGCAGCCTCAACATTGCTCGCCGCCCGCCAGACCCGATCAGCCTGGTGCTAGTCGCTAGCCTGCCAGACTTGACGCCGCTTGACCTGCCAGCGTCAGCCAACGGCCTACCCCAGGGCAATGCCCCCGAACTACAGCAGGTGTTTTTTACCACCCTAGAGCGGCAGTATTGGCAAAATCGGGTGGTGTCACTCCAGCACCACCACTGGCTGTTTTTGGCCCCGACCCCGGAGGGCTGGCGGATGGCGCTGATGTATTCTAGTCTTGGCCCCTACTCAGCAGGTGGCCCCCAGGGGCGACCCCCCACCCCACCCCAGGAGAGCAGTGACGGTATTGTGGGTCAGGCGGTCAGGCTCTGGCTGCGTGACTGTCGCGCCGAGGCGGTGTTTCCAGCCCCTGTAGAAACGGGGGGGGGGGGGGTGGGGCGGGGGGGGGGGGGGGGGGGGGGGGGGGGGGGGGGGGGGGGGG
>RECJ01000279.1 GCA_007694115.1 Leptolyngbya sp. DLM2.Bin27
ACCTGGGCTTTGGTGAGGAGACCGCCGGTGCTGCCTCCAAAAATAGGTGTTTGACCTGTCAGCGTTTCAGTCATGAAGTCCTATCTCTCAACCACTTAATGGGCGTTTGATGGGCATCGTATCATCGCGGGCGTGGGGGGTCATACCGATTGTTGAGGAAGTGTAACAGTTCTTCAGGGAACGAGGTGTCGGGTTTTGGGTCTCGGGTCTCGGGATCGGGGTTTTCGGTACACGGTGCACGGTGCACGGCTTGCCTGACACCCGTCACCTGACACCTGACACCCGTCACCTAGTTTTAGGCTGACCAGGGCTCTTGGAAATCGGCATACAGGGTCAGCCCACCGTCGATAAAGAGGGTCTGCCCGGTGATGTAGGCGGCTTCATCAGAGGCGAGAAAAGCCACAGCGGCGGCCATTTCTTCACTGGTGCCCGCTCGGCCCATGGGAATATGGCTCTCTACTTCAGCCTGTTTTTCGGGGTCTTCGGTCCAGGCTTCGTTGATTGGGGTGACAGTGGCCCCAGGGGCAATGCCGTTTACCCGAATGCCCTTGGCGGCGTACTCTAGGGCTAGGGTTTTGGTCATGTTTCCCATTCCCCCTTTGCTGATGGAGTAACTCAGATACTGGGGCCGGGGAATGACTTCATGGACGCTGGAGATATTGATAATGCTGCCGGTGCGGTTCTCAGCCAGCAGATGCTTAATGGTTTCGCGGGCACACAGGTAGGAGCCGCGCAGGTTGATCCCGAGCACCCAGTCAAAGCTGTCGACGTCGATGGCCTCGGAGGGGCTGTCGGTCTGCACACCGGCGTTGTTGACTAAGATATCGAGCTGGCCAAAGCGCTCCAGGGTTTTCTGCACCATGGAGACCACATCCTCCTCCTTAGATACATCGCCCTGTACCAGCAGAGACTGAACCCCGCAGACCTCAATGTCTTTACAGGCCTTTTCCATCGCCTGGCGGTGGGTGTCGGCGGCACCCTCGCCGTCGCTGCGATAGTTGATCACGATGTTGCAGCCCTCTTCGGCGAGGCGAATGGCGATCGACTGACCAATGCCAGAGGAAGCGCCGGTAATTAGGGCAGTTTTGCCGGTGAGTCCTTTCATGGGTGAATGGGTGATGGGTGGGTAAGTGAACGGGTAATGGCCTCAGGGCTTTATCCCTGGAGCTTAGATCAGCAGATGGAAGCAGGTGTTCGCATCTATCCTAGGGATGCTGTGAGCATACTAAAGCAATCCCTGGGGAGATATCCCCCAGGGGGATATCTCCCCAGGGCCATGCCGTTGCCCATGGGGTTTCTGCTTGATGTCCATGTCTGCCGTCATCCCTTACCCCCTGATGGCCCTCACACCCTGACGGTCCTCACATCCTGGCGTCCCTGAACCCGATGTGGTCCTTTACTTGTTTTCCCTCGCTTGTTTTCCCTCGCTTGTTTTCCCTCGCTTGTTGTCCCTTAACTTGTTGTCCCTTAAAGGAAGCTTTGAGCCATGTACGTTGTAATTGGCGGCGCTGGCATGCTGGGGTTAGATCTGGCTAAAACTCTGCTCGATGAGGGCCACACTGTGGCGGTGATCGACACCGATGCCCTCGCCTGTCAGTTTGCCCGCGAAAAAATTGGGGTGATGGCCTTTGAGGGTAGCGCCGTCAACACCACGACCCTGCTAGAGGCGGGCATTCGTAAGGCCGATGCGGTGATCGCCGCCCTGCGGGAAGATGCGCTCAACCTGGCCCTGGTGACGCTGTCGAAGCACTATGGGGTGCCCCAGACGGTGGTGCGCATGAGCGATCGCGACTTTGCCGAGCCCTACCAACTGGCCGGGGCCACCCACACCATCAGCACCACCGAACTCACCATCAACCGGATGGTCAACGCCATCGAATATCCCCAGGTGGAGGCGATGATGCACTTTGAGCAGGGCCAGGTGGAAGTGCTGAAGCTGCCGATTCCCCAGCAGTGCACCATCGTGGGCCGCACCCTGGCCGAGATCGCCCAAGACCCCCGCTTCCCCGCAGGGACGCTAATCATCGGCTACCAGGCTCACCCCCACGAAGATCTGACCATCCCCAACGGCAGCACGGTGCTCGAGAGCGGCTCCACCATTCTGGCCGTCACCAAGCCGGGCCTGGTGCGACAGATGCTCGATTTTATGGGGCTTTGCGCCTAGTGGGCTGTCTACGGTTAGTGGGGTATGCGGTATACGGTTCAAGGTATACGGTTCAAGGTAAGCCGTGCACCGTGCACCGTGCACCCGAGACCCGAGACCCGATACCGCTTCAATCATCCTTCAGCGCCAACAATTTCTCGTCGAGGGATTTGACATAGGCCTGGCTGACTTCCTCCGACAGCAGCCCTTTGCGGAGGGCGTTGTTGACGGCTCCCTTTTCGGCTAGGTATAGGCGGCGGCGCAGGCCATCGAGGCTATTTTGATCTTCGAGCCGAGTGCGATCGCTTAGGTTGCGGCGGTTGTAGATGTCGCGCAGGTCCCGGTCAGCGGCGGCAATTTGAGCCTGGTAGGCGGCAAATAGTTCTTCGTAGAGGGTTTTAGGCAGGCTGCCTGACTCTAGCAGGCTGGCTAGCTCCTGCTGAGCAGCCTTGGCCGCAATCACCTTGAGTTGTAGAGCCTCGGTGCGCTGCTTGGTGGGTGACATAGCGGTGAGCCGCAGCCGCTTGACCAGCACCGGCAGGCTCAGCCCCTGGCCCACCAGCGACACCAGCACGGTGCTAAACACCAGGGCCACCACCTGCTGCCGCCCAGGCAGATTGAGGGGCAAACTCAGGGCCAGCGCCATCGAGAGCGACCCCTTGATATTGCCGAGGATCAAGACGTGCTGCCAGCGCAGGGGCAGGGGGCGATCAAAGAAGCGCAGCAAAAACAGCAACGGATAAATGGCAAAAATGCGGCCAATTTGGTAGGCCACAATGGCAAACAGGGCGGCGGGGATGGTCTGCCGCAGCACCCCAGGGTCGACCTCTAGGCCCACCAGCAAAAAGATAAAGGTGTTGACCCCAAATCCGGCGTATTCCCAAAAGTTGAGCAGGGTGACCTTGGCCGAGGCCGAGGTGTGGCGAAAGCCCAGCTCACCGATCACCAGCCCGGCGATCACAACTGCGATCGCACTCGACACCCCCAGCAGCTGACCAATCTGAAAGGTGCCCAACGACACGGCCACCGTCAGCAAAATATTGCTCAGGGCATCGTCGAGCTGCTGAAACAGACCCACACAGAGGTAGCCCAGCCCCAGCCCCAGCGCCCCGCCCCCGACAAAGGCAATCACCACCTGCTGGAACCCTGCCCAGGCCGTAAACGCCCCCTGGAGATGGACTGTGGTGATGATCCCCAGCAGTACCAGGGCAATACCGTCGTTAAACAGGCTTTCGCCCTCTACGATGGTGGCCAACCGGGGCGGCACTGGCACGCTCCGAAAGGCGGCAATCACCGACACCGTATCGGTAATGGTCAAGATCACCCCAATGGCGGCGGCGGTAATGACGGCCATGCCCAGGCCCACGTGCAGCAGCGTAGCGGTAATGGCCGCCGCCAGCACCACCCCTGGCCCGGCCAGCAGAGTAATGGGTTTAATGGTGCTGCGCAACCGGCTGATGTCGGTATTGATTGCCGCCTCAAAGATCAAAATTGGCAAAAATAGATTGAGAATCACCTCGGGGTTGAGCCCCACCGCCTGGGGCAGCAGCGATTTAGTGATGCTCAGCCCCGCCAGCACCAGCCCCACCACGTAGGGAATGCGCAGCCGCCGGGTGATCAGGGCGACCACCGTGGCCACCAGCAGCAGCACAATTAACGTATTGACCAAGCCCGTGACGTTATTGCCCGGTTCGAGGGTGGTGGCGGGATCGCCCCCTGTGGACAACTGGGCCAGCCACCATATCCCGGTCAAAGTTATACCCATGGGGCCAGTCAAACGCCAAAACTAGTTTCCATCCTAGGGGGTGAACCTGGGTCGTGCACGGCCCCACCCAAAGTCCCACCCCAAAGTCTCAAACCAAATCCCACCCAAAACCTCTAACCAAAAGACGCAAACAAAAATTGCGCGGGGTTTCGGTAACTCTGTCTAGGCCGTAAGATGAGCCCAGTTCTGGGCTACGCCCAAACTATCCGCTGGGGCCGGGGTTCCCACAGGTATTCCCTATTTGTGTGGTGGCTGGTTACACTGGGTTTAAGCCATCATCAGCTGGCGTAGGATGATGAATGATTGATTTAGGCTGGCTGCTATTGTCAAGTCGTCTGGGGGCTGTGGAGTTTTGCAGATGAGCGACCAAAACATGTACGAACTACTGGGGTTGAGCGAAGCCTCGACTTTTGAAGAGATTCAGGCGGCCCGCGATCGCATGGTCGATCAGTATGCCGAAGAACCCCAGCAACAAGCCGCGGTCGAAGCTGCCTACGACGCCATTTTGATGGAGCGGCTGCGGCTGCGCCAGGAGGGCAAGATCAAAGTGCCCGACCGGATTCGGTTTGCCGAAAATGCGCCCGAACCCCCAGCTCAGAACAAATCGGCCCCTTCTCTGCCCCGCCCCGACTGGCTCAGCAGCCTGGTCGACACCCCCAGCCGCGACGACATTGTCTGGCCCGCCGTCACCTACGCCGGGCTGGGTCTGTTGGGCTTTGCGGCCCCCTCGCTGGCCCTGGCGGTGGCGATCGCAGCAGCCATTTACTTCCTCAACCGCAAAGAAAATAAGTTTTGGCGCTCGGTGCTGCTCACCCTCGGCGGCCTGGCCGCTGGTCTGGCCCTGGGCCTGACCGTGGGGCAATTGCTGATTCCCCAGGGGGCACAGTTTGCCTGGGCCAGTCCCGATGCGATCGCATCGGCAGTCACCTGCCTCTCACTGTGGACGGTCAGCAGCTTCCTCCGCTAGCCGCCATCCCCTATCCACTCCTCGCTACGTCAAACTCCCCCGCTTAATCTGCTCGCGCTCAATGGCCTCAAACAGCGCCTGAAAATTGCGCTCCCCAAACCCTTGGGCCTGGGCCACAGTGCCCTGGGTCTGCACCACCTGCCGCTGAATGATTTCAAAAAACACGGTGGGAATGCTGAGGAACGGCTGGGTAAAGGTTTGCAGCAGCCGCGCCTGGGGCAAATGCAGCTCCCAGTCGACCAAGATTTGCAGCTGGGCAATGGCCGCCTCGCGATCGTCATCGGGCTGGTAGCCGGGGCGATCGCGCAGGGCCTCGTAGTAGCTAGGGGGCACCGGCAAAAAGTTGACCCCGCCCGCTTTTAGCTCGGCTACGGTGCTGACAATGTCGTGGGTATGTAGCGCCACATGCTGAATGCCGCCGCCCCGATTGTAGTGGAGAAACTCTTGCACCTGGGAGTTGGGGGTGGCAGGCTCATTGATCGGCAGCTTGGCGCTGCCCTGGGGGTGGGCCAGCACCTGGCTGCGCAGCCCTGATCGGGGCGTATCAATGATGAACTGCTGCTGGGGTTGAAAGCCGAGCTGGCCCTGGTACCAGGCCACCGCCCGGGGCAGATCTCCCTCGGGGACATTGAGCACTGCATGGTCAATCGCGGTAATCGCCGAAGCCGAGGCCGCCGGGGCTGGGGCCAGGGACGGCACCCATCTGAGCGACCGCCGCGATTCTACCAGGGTGTGGCGCAGCGATCCCCAGCCCTGGATCTGCGCCCAGCGACCCCGGCCCCAGGGGTCGGGCTGCGGCGGCTGCACCACAGTACCCCCGGCGGCAACCACCTGCCCCAGGGCGTAGTCGAGATCGCCCACCCGCAAGGCCACATCGCCAATGCCGGGGGGATGCTGTTTTAGATAGGGGCTGACGATCTGAGGTGTTGCCACAATCAGCAGCGGCACCTGACCCACATAGACCAACGCCCGATCGTCAGTCGAGCCGTCGGCCGCCCCTAGCGCGGCACAAACTCCTCCCCAGGCCCTGACAAACCAGTTGCGCCAGGGGGCCACCGTATCCACGTAAAAACTTAGGTGGTTAAACTCCATAGGGCAACGTCGCTGTGGTGGACTCGCTGTTATTGGAGCACAAACCCCACCCCCAACGCCCTATCTGTTAGAAGATTTTCGTTTAGACAGTCAAGAAAACTCAAAAAATATAGCCAATTATCGCGCTACGGATAAATTTTAGGGCTAAATCTGGCCGATCGCGGCTTTTATTGCAATCAGTCCCTAGAGGTTAAGCACCCCCGCCAACTCAGCCAAACCACAGGGGCCAATGGTCCTGGCCCAGTAAGAAGGCCATGCCAAGAACAGTCCTACCCTAAATTTGAGGTTCGACAAACCACTAGGTGATTCTCCGGGGCTTCCTTACCCGCCAGGATTGTTGGCCACTGCGACCACCTGGTCTTGATTGTTGGCGGTGTAGCTGTTGGGCGGGTAGCGGTCAAGGTGGCGAAATAGGGCAATGGGCTTTTGCACCCGGCAGGTGTAAAACTCCACAATCACTTCGGCGTCTTGGCGCAGCACTACCTTGGGCGAAAAGTCTTCGGGCATCTTGGTGCGCCACTGCCATGGAATCTGCGGGGGCGGGGCGGTGGCAAAGCGGTGGTGGGTCCAGCGGGCGTAGCGGCCAAAGCGGCCAAACTCGCGCACCTCGCGGGTAAAAATTGATGCGGCGAGGAATGACGCCAGGGAACCATCGCCTTCGATGCCGGCCATCAAGTTGGGGAGCGCCCCCATGGGAGCGGGAATCTGGTCGGGGGCGGCAATTTTGCTGATGGCGTCGTCTAGGTATTCTGTGGTGCTCAGCAGCCCCGGCAGGGCCACCGTAGCCCCCATGCCGCCATGGGTGTCTTGACGCAGGTAGGTGATTAGGCGAATGCCAGGCCTAATCCACAGACCAGGCAGCTTGACCAGGGCTTCGGCGGGGTCGATGGTGCTGACAAACCAGCGTCCCTCAGCGTTGGGGGAGGGAATGTTGTCTTCGGGGGCATCCCCCACTCGAAACAGATCGCCTAGGGCGTTGAGGGAGTCAGGGAGGGGGCCGTCGCCTTCCGGTACTATACCCGCACTGACTGGCTGCTGCTCGTGGGTCGGCAGCACCAGAGTTTCGCGAATAAACTGGCTAACTTTTTGAACCGTAGGTAGCGGGTATCTTTGAAACGACATGGATTACCGGGCGACGGTTAGCTAGAGAACGGGCAATAGCGTCTGGTCTCGACCTGCGGCTACGGGAATGTTGATTCGCTGCGGCCTCAGATCACTCTCAGATACGTGTTATCTCAGGTTGCCCTTGAGAATACTCCGACCTCCACCCTTGGATGCCCTAGAGGCCTAAATAGGAACATTTCTATACTTCAAAGGGGGTTGGGGCAAAGGGGGGTGGAGCAAAGGGGGTTGGGGATCAGGCTTGGGGATCAGGCTTGGGGAACGTCTACCCAAATATTTTGCCGATGGGCCTGATGGGCTAAATCCATTAAATGCTGCGATCGCACCCCTTCGGCAATGGACGGCACCGTGGCCTGCCCCCGGTCGATGTCATTGACCCAGTGGTTAACCACCCGCACAAAGGGGGCAATGCGCCCGTCGGGGTAGGTGGTGGGGAACTGAAGGCGATCGGGAATCGCCAGTTCTTCGAGCGCGCCGCCCCCCTGGCTGCCCCAGAGCCTAAAGCCATGGACGTAGTCGGTCAGGTTGTCGCTGCCCAGCACCAGGGTGCCACCGTCGCCGTAGACCTCAACCCAGTGGCCCCGCCCGGCGTAGGCCACAGAGCTAATTGCCACCTGGCAGGGGGCACCGCAGGCCAAGTCTAAGATCAGGCTACAGGTGTCGTCGGCATCGACGGGCTGGGGAACGCCTGCGGCGTCGGGGCGGTGGGGAATGGCGGTGCTGAGCCGGGCGCTGAGCCGGGAGATGGGGCCAAACAGCCAGGGGATGTAGTCAAAGCTGTGGGAGGCAAAGGCCCCTAGGGCACCGCCCCCCTGCAACCGCTGCGAGTACCAATTCCAGGGGCGGCTGGGGTCGGCCCGGCCCGGCACCGTCCAGGTGATGTTGACCAAGCGCAGGTTGCCCAGGTAGCCCTCGGCCAGCAGCTCGGCCAGGCGCTGCCAGGCGGGCACAAAGCGAAACTCAAAGTCCATAGTGGCGACGAGGCCATTTTGCTGCGCCAGCTGGGCGATGGCCTCGGCCTCGGCCCCAGAGAGAGCCGTGGGTTTCTCTAGCAGCAGGTGCTTACCGGCCGCCAGCACGGTTTGGGCCTGGGCATAGTGCAAAAAGGGCGGCGTGGCCACCGTTACCGCCTGCACCCCTGGCAGGGCCACAATCGCCTCGACGCTGTCGCAGGCCTGGGGAATGCCATGCTCGGCGGCGATCGCCTTGGCCTTGGCCAAATCGCGGTGGTACACCGCCACCACCTCAGTGCGGTGGTGGGCCTGAAGGCCGGGAATATGGACTTTCTGACCAAATCCGGTGCCCACCACCGCCACTTGAATCGGAGTTTCTGCCATAGCGACCTCGTCCCTGCCCTACTTCAGTACTTTATTTCAGAATAAGGGTGGAGCCGCGATGGGTGCATCCCAGCCTTGCAAAACCTAGGATGAGAATTCACCACTAAGGTACCCCTGTCAAGACGAACCGATGAACCAATCCTTGATATAGCAATCCGAATTGATTCATGTAGATAGGATGGGCAAGACGCCAGTGCAGACGGGACACCTGTCCCACTGGTTTTCACGATTCACGTAGGATCGCTATATACGGTCGCTTCAGCAATCACGCTCCAAAATAGGGAGTTGCAATCAAGATTGCGTAGTCTTTCTTTTCTCAAGGACAAAGTGGGCCAAGACTCATTTTGTCCTTGCTTTCACGTTGGCCATCAAGCTGACTTGATAGTACAAACGGTTACCCTGACAGCGGTAACCATTAAGGTTAAGTGCAGCGATGACAGAGCACTTGTGGAACGCTGGTCGGCAATGGGCCTAGTAGGTGATCAACTAGTCTACTCATTCATGGAGCCAGTTCTTGAACAGCCTGACATCCTCGCCTATATCACCACCTTGCCACCAATAGACTTCGACCGCATCAAGACGCGATTGAGATCTGCCCACTTTGCCTAATTTCTCTATTTAGACAGCACCAGACTATGGCGTTAATAATCGTTTCAGCCACTCAGGCTGGACGGGCATTTTCTCCAGTAAAGCACAACCCATATGGGACAGGGTCTTGAAGCATTTCAGTCAAATGAACTGCCTGGCCAGTGGACGAAGGTGACCTAAACGATGACAGAGGCCCAGAGTAGGCGGTATCAGCAGGATAGGGCTTTCAGACAAAACCGTATATTTCGTTTCAAATACTCCCGCTAGCTCAAAATATTTTGGAACAACTCTATTTGGCACTAGAGCCTTGTCAAATTTCAGATACAGCGCTTGCCATTTCAGCAAGGTGCAAGTCAAGATCTGGGACTGCCATATAACAAGTTTTCAGGGATTTCACTGTACCTCACCAGACTAAAAAGGCTGTGTCAAATAATTAAATCAAGCAATCAACTGACCAGGCAAGCGTAGAGCAGCCTCTGAATCTAGAAGAGTGAATAGACCTGTTCTAAGCCCCCATTCAATAAGAACATCGTAAGCAATTTTCAAATTTTCGCCGAAGGACACAATTCCATCTTTGTGTCCTGCCATAGCAAATATCTTGACTTGAGATAAATTACTTTCTTGGAAGAGTCTTTGAGTCTCTTCTGCCATCTCAGGGGTTCCATAGGCAATTTCAGATCGGGTAGAAGGAGCCTGATCAAGTAAACCTTTCCATATCTTTGAGTTGTGAACATGGATAACTGCACCTATGCCTGGATCACTAGAATAAATCACTCCATGAGTGAGTGATTCTGAGGAAGCTTTCCTCATACCCTCGCACGTAAGACGATTCTCCTCAGGAACAAAGGAAGTAACTATTGCATAGTCAGATGCTTTAACAGAGTGTAATCTCCCTGTTTGAGAGCCAGATATAATAAACTGAGGAGTTACATTGCCTAAAGAGTCTGACTTTATTCTCTGAGAAATATTGCCAACACCAGTACCATCAGAATCTTCTCTGATGAAGTTTAGTTGATAGAGGGCGTTGCGATATGGGTTAATCTCTAAAATCGATGTATCTTTTACTGCATCAGTTTTAGACCATTCACATTTGTATTTAATGAATCCTTTAGTAGCCATAGCTTCAAATTTAATCCTTGTTGTTTTGTTATCACACAAATGCTTTCAACAACACTCCAGACAGCTTTTAATAAGCACAGCAGAATGCGGGTTTCAGGCCTCTTTCGCAGCAACTTGGTCAACGAGAAATCAAGGATTTCAGCGCTTATCCAGAAAAGTGTCCGAACTATTATTGCTAATGAAAACACTCTTGAAAATCATTGATTAGAAAGTTTTGAGTAGAGTCGCTGACTTCATTGATAAGCCTTTAGCAGACAGTGCTGTCAAAGTATTCGCTAGTGAGATTAGATCGCTCTTCTGGATCTGTGGTTGAAGTTGTATAGCATGATATGCTTAGCGCCTTCTAAGATAGCTGAAAGCCTTGCCACGCATAGATAACAGCTTTGCTTGTCACCATGTACCCGGAAGAGCCGATTAGCTCAGGTTTAGCCTGTAAGTTGGTCATGAACAGGCATACGTTTCGCCAAGAAAACGGTGACCATTACTGCAAGACCGAAGATTAAAGTTGTAGCGTCTAATGATTCACCAAGAAGTGGGATAGAGAAGATAATAGAGAAAAAGGGTTGAATAAGTTGCAATTGACTTACTCGAACCGCATCGCCCATCGCTAATGCCCTATACCAGACGAACATACCTAGCCACATAGAGAAGACCGATATATATAAAAAACCTCCCCAAGAGGTCAGAGGAATAGATTCAGTTGGCCAAGATATGATCGTGATAGGAATAGTGATTGGCAGCAGCATAATGAGCATCCAACAAATCACAATTTCACCAGGCCAACGTTGTGACGTGCGAGCACCGATGGCATAACCAAAGGCAGCGCTGAGAACCGCTAGTAAAAGTAGAAAATCAGCCCAATGTACACTGACGCCAGCAACACTAACTCCTAAGCCTCTTATCCACGCAAATGCTACAACAAGCAATGAACCCAAAATAGAACAAGCCCAAAATCCTTTTGATGGTTTACGACGAAAAATCAAAGCCGCCATGACCGCTGTTGCTAGTGGCAAAATACCTGTAACAACGGAAGCATGTACTGATTCAACGTATCTTAATCCCCAAGCCAGAAAAATTGGCCATCCTAATACATTTCCTGCTCCAGCTAGAGCTAATGGCAAGTAATCTCTACTCTTGGGCAGTAGTGAAGTCTTCGTGGCCAACAAGTAAACGATTGAAAGCAGACCAGCTAAAGCAGCTCTTCCAAAACTTGCGAATGTGGGCGATAGTGCAGGGCTTATTGCTGAACCAGTTGCTAGACGTGTCATCGGCAAGGTCAAGGCAAATACCAGAACCCCTAATAAACCTAGCCATAAACTCTTGTTCTCGTTTGACATAACTACCTTATCCGTTTACTAAATAAGGAAGCTGATGTTCGCTCATCCATTTGTCTTGAAAGTCCTCGACGCCATAGAACCGTAGAAGCCATCTATCTGCTCCGTTATATTTCGGGCGAAAAGCTTCACGGGCGTGAACGGTTTTTTGATTATTGATGATCAACACGTCCCCTGGCAGAAGGAAAGTTCGATGAGCTAGAGCTGAATTCTCGGCAGCTAACGAAAACAACTGCAAAGCATAGCTGGATTCCGGATCAGTAGCTTTTGCGAATCCATGCCGAGTACAAAAGCCACCTTTTCCGTCAGGTACGATTAGAGGTGCTAGTCGTTGTTGAACAGCGCCTGAACCGAAAGAAGGCGGTCTGTGGGCATCAAAAATAGGCTTTTTTAACGAGGAAGTTACATCGTTAGGCAATGCGGCCAAGATATCGTCTAGAAAAACGACCACAGTGGGCACCTTAATATCGCATCTTAGTCCGAGCCAGATGATGTAGTGAGGTGCTGGACAATCGTGCTCACAAGACTCATTACCTATCGGCAGATGACCGTTATCAATGTGAGGTTGAAGCGGTTCTAGAGAGCCATGCGAACTTTCTTCCCCAAGCGCTTGGTCAGACGGGACCACGTGTCGAATAAAGTCATTATTGTTTTCTCCAGCATAACCAACAGGCGAAACCTGCATATACTCGAATATAGCAGAAAGGAAGGGTATCAACTTAAGCCGGGACAGGTTGACTGTACCAGGGATGGGGCTGTTGTGA
>RECJ01000251.1 GCA_007694115.1 Leptolyngbya sp. DLM2.Bin27
CTCTCTACCCCCCCACTTCGCCATCGCCCACCCCCACGCCTGAACCACCCCCCAGCGGCAATCGCCAAAGGCGGGTAGTGACCGATGGCGAATCTACTTCTGTATTTGACGGCCCCGGCACTGAGTTTGGCTTTTTGCGCGATGTGCCCAACGGCTCGATTGTCACCATCACCGGGCGTGAATCGGGCAATTGGTCAGAACTGGCAGACGGTGGCTGGATTTTTAGCCTTTGGCTGGATGAACTGTAGCCCCTGCAAAGTCTTTTGAGAGTAGGGGACTATGTGCAGGGACGTTTTCTTCGAGAAAAAGCCTCCCCTGCTGACCTGCAAAATTGCGGCGTCGTGAAGCTACCCTGGGGACGCAAACCATAGACAAAAATCTATTGCCTGCAAAGAATTACGCTAAGAGTGCTTGAATCTCTGAGTTCCTGATGCCGTCTGGGTTTGAGGCATTTGCTAGGGCGTGAGGCTAGGCTGAGAAGAGCTTAACAACTTGTGACTTTGTGTTGTTATGTGTATAACAATACTTAAGTGAAACTATTGACTAGCGTCTGGGCTACTGAGGGCGCATGCGTAGAGCCCTGAGTACGAGGGGGTTTGGTCAGTTTTCAGCCCTGGCAGGCCGACACCTGAGGGCAACCAGGCTCAGGGCAATTAGTGCTAACGGAGTTTAACCTTGCTGAACGATACCGAATCCTCCGCCACCTTTTGGGCTTCTGTGCAAGACGTCGCCATTCAGGCGCTGCAACTGATCGATATTCGCCTAGCCCTGGTGATTGGGCTGGCTGCGTTTATGCTGGCCGTTGGGTTTGACTCGTCGGGCAACCGGGCCGAAGCTGCAGACCTGGTCACCCGTGCTGCCCCAGTGCCAGTCAGGGTTTCGGTTCAGGCTGCGCCTTCCCCCAGGGGCTATGCCGCCGAGGGGGCATTATTGCCCAGCGATGCCCAGCTAGCTACAGCCCGTCGTCTGCGCCACGGCACCCTCACCAGCGCCATCATGACCAACAACCGACTGACCGAAGCTCATTTCTTTACCGATTTGCCCTCGGGTCAGTAGTTTTTCGGGGTCGCAGGGGGCACAGCAATCTGCAAAACCCATGACAATAAAATGCTAGAGATGGCGCTGAGGGCTTACAGTATAATGTTGGCCCCCAGCGCTAGCTTTATTTGCCCTGGCTGCAGCCGTCCGGCTGGTTCAATTGCCTCGATTCCATTCACTCCAGACCCCTCCTATGACCTCCTCCATTCGCTTTCTCATGTGTGCTCCCCACCACTACGAGGTGGATTATGTGATCAACCCCTGGATGGAGGGCAACATTCATCGCTCGTCGCTTGAGACGGCCCAAGCGCAGTGGCAAAGCCTTTACCAAATCATTGCCGACCGCGCCGATGTCGATCTGATCAAGCCCCAGCCGGGCTGGCCTGACCTAGTGTTTACCGCCAACGCGGGGCTGATCTTGGGCAATCAGGTGGTGCTGAGCCGCTTTTTGCACCCCGAGCGCCAGGGCGAAGAGCCTTTCTTTAAGGAATGGTTTGAAGCCCAGGGCCACCAGGTATTTACCTTGCCGCCCGATCTACCGTTTGAGGGGGCGGGCGATGCCCTACTCGATCGCGAAGGCCGCTGGCTGTGGGCGGGCTACGGTTTTCGTACCGAGCTTGACTCCCACGGGCTGGTGGCCCAGTGGCTCAATATCGAAGTGCTGTCGCTGCATTTGATGGATGAGCGTTTCTACCACCTTGACACCTGTTTCTGCCCTCTGACCGGTGGCTACCTGCTCTACTATCCGCCCGCCTTTGACGCCTACTCAAACCGCTTGATCGAACTGCGAGTGCCGCCCGAAAAGCGGATTGCCATTGATGAGCCCGACGCGGTCAACTTTGCCTGTAACTCGGTGAATATCGATCGCACGGTAATCATGAATAAGGTCAGCGATGGCCTAAAAGCGCGGCTGAGCGACCTGGGTTTTGAAGTGGTGGAAACCCCTTTGACTGAGTTTCTCAAAGCCGGGGGCGCTGCCAAGTGCCTGACCCTGCGCGTGACTGAGCCGCTGCACCCCGAACCTGCCCGAGAGCAGGGGATTATTTCGCGCACCGTGACTATGACTGGCCATCTGCTCGACACGGGCCTGGTCAGCCGAGCCCTAGACCTGATTATGGAAGGCGGCGGCAGCTTCCAGGTGATGAATTTTGACCTGGGCAAGCAGCGCCAGAGCACTTCGTCGGCGGAGATTCACGTCTCGGCTCCAGACCGGGAGGTGATGGATGAGATTATGGCTCAGCTGATCGATCTGGGGGCGGTGGCCCTGCCCGCCGAGCAGCAGGATGCCCACCTGGTCACCATTACCCAGGCTGGGGTGGCCCCCGACGACTTTTACAGCTCGACGATCTACCCCACCGAGGTGCGGGTGCGGGGGCAGTGGGTGCGGGTGCAGAACCAGCGCATGGATGGCGTGATTGTGGTGCCAGAAAAAGTGTCAGAGACTGAGCCGGTGGCCACCTGCAAGCTGCTGCGCGACCTGGCGGTGGGCGACCAGGTGATTGTCGGCTACGACGGCATTCGCAGCGTGCGCAGTACCAAAGACCGCAGCCGCGCCGCCGCTACCACCGAAGAGTTTAGCTTTATGGGCTCGGGCGTCTCCAGCGAGCGCCGGGTAGAGCTGATTGTCGAGCAGGTGGCCTGGGAACTGCGCCGCCTGCGTGACCAGGGCGGCAAGGTAGCCGTGGTGGCTGGCCCGGTGGTGATTCACACTGGCGGCGGCGATCACCTGGGGCGGCTGATTCGCGAGGGCTATGTGCAGGCGCTGCTGGGGGGCAATGCGATCGCCGTCCACGACATTGAGCAGGCCATGCTGGGCACCTCCCTGGGGGTCGATATGAAGCAGGGCACCTCGGTGCGCGGCGGCCACCGTCACCACCTGCGGGCGATCAACTCCATTCGCCGCTGCGGCAGCATTGCCAACGCCGTGGAGCAGGGGGTGCTCACCCGGGGGGTGCTCTACGAGTGCGTCAAAAACAACGTGCCCTTCTCCCTGGCGGGCTCGATTCGCGACGATGGCCCTCTGCCCGACACCGAGATGGACTTGCTCAAGGCCCAGGCCGACTACGCCCGCCTGATCGAGGGCTGCGACCTGATTTTGATGCTCTCCACCATGCTCCACGCGATTGGCGTGGGCAATATGACCCCGGCGGGCGTGAAGATGGTCTGCGTTGACATCAACCCCGCTGTGGTGACTAAGCTAGCCGATCGCGGCTCCCTAGAGTCGACCGGGGTGGTCACCGACGTGGGTTTGTTCCTCAGCCTGCTGGTCAACCAGCTCGATAAGCTCACCCAGCGGCCCGTGGTTGCCCGGCCCTAGCCAGGCGTTACGGTCAAATCCCTCGCCTGCCCAGGCGAGGGATTTGACCGAATTTGGTTGTTCTCCCTGGGTTAGCCTATGCCGACTGCTCCGCCGTCTCCCCCGCGCCCCGGCTATACGCTGCCGGTGTTTGCCTGTGCCGGCGCGATCGCAGCCCTGCGGCAGCTGATCGATGGCGGCGATCGCCCCCAGAGCGTCACCCTCGATCTGCTGACCCCGCCCCAGCCCGCCGACATTGCGATCGCGCAGCTGGCTCCGCTGCCCGACGGCTCAGTGCTGGCCATCACCCACAGTGACCCCGGCGACAACCTCGACCTCACCCGCCATACCCCGATCTGGTCGGTGGTGGCCTGGGGCAGCGCCGACCAGGCCGAACCAATCTGGCTAGAGGGGGGCGAAGGCATTGGACGGCAGGTCAACCAGGGCAACGCCCCGGCCATCTACCGCTACGCCAGGGAATTGATCGCTCACCACCTGACCCCCCTGATCCCCCAGGGCCAGACCCTGCGGGTAACCATTATTTTGCCGGAGGGGCGGGCCTTGGGCGATCGCACCTCCAATGCCGCCTTTGGTGTCGTCGATGGGCTTTCCCTGCTGGGCACCGCCGGCATTTCAGCCCCCCTCAGCGCCCCCGGCCAGCTCGATCAGTCCAGAGCCATCCTGCGGGCCAAAGCTGCCCAGTACAATCACCTGGTCTTTTGCCTGGGTGAAAATGGCCTCGATCTGGCAGTGCAGCTGGGGATCGCCCCCGACCGTCGGATCAAAACCGCCAACTGGCTGGGGCCAATGTTGGTAGAAGCGGGTCAGCTGGGGGTGGCCGGATTGCTGCTGCTGGGCTACCACGGCAAGCTGATCAAGCTGGCCGGGGGCATCTTTCACACCCATCACCACATCGCTGATGCCCGTCAAGAAATTCTCGCCGCCTGCTGTGCCGCAGAAAACCTGCCGCTGCCGCTGATTCAAGCGGTGTTTCAGGCTGAAACCGTAGAGGCCGGGCTGAAACGTTTGCGAGATCACGACACCGCCGCCGCCCAGCGGGTCTATCAGCGTATTGTTGAGCGCATTGACCAGCGGGCTGCCGCCTATGTCCATGCCCACACGGGCACCCCCCTGCCGGTCGGGTCGATGGTATTTGACCGGCAGCGACAGATCGTCGCCCGCAGTCATCTAGCCGAAGTACTGTTCAAGCAAGTTTTGGTAGACTAGAAGGAATATTTTTTTACATACTCCCATAACAGTCCTGTTGTTATTTCCGCTGCTGACTGTTTTCAGGTCAGTGGGTTTTGCCTTTTACAGTGGTTCCTTGCCTCCGGCGGCAAAGCTGCAACATCGATTGATCTAATGATCTAAGCCTAGGCCAGCTCTGGACTGTAGGAGCTAGACGATAACAGGAAGCTAGAGCCAATTTCTGCCCGCCGATCTCCTCCATTGCGCTGCTGTTGTAGAGACTTGTTTTCGAGCCCCCTCCACCCCTATTCACCCCATCTGCAGGATTTGCCCGTGACCCTTCAAACCGAACCCACCATTACCCTCGACAATGCCTCGTTGCCACCGCTCAACCGCCAGATGCTGGTGATTTTAGACTTTGGCTCCCAATATTCCGAGCTGATTGCCCGGCGCATTCGCGAAACCGAGGTGTATTCGGAAGTGCTCTCCTACCGCACCACCGCCGAGCAGCTGAGGCAGCTCAACCCCAAGGGGATTATCTTCTCCGGCGGCCCTAACTCGGTCTACGACAAGGGGGCACCCCACTGCGACCCAGCCATTTGGGACTTGGGTATTCCGGTGCTGGGGGTGTGCTACGGCATGCAGCTGATGGTGCAACAGCTGGGCGGTCAGGTTGATCGGGCCGAGCGCGGCGAGTATGGCAAGGCCGATTTGTTCATCGATGACCCCACCGACCTGCTCACCAATGTGGAAGACGGCACCACCATGTGGATGAGTCACGGTGACTCGGTCACTCGTCTACCCAATGGGTTTGAGGTGCTAGCCCACACCGAAAACACCCCCAGCGCCGCCGTCGCCCACCACACCCGCAAGCTCTACGGGGTGCAGTTTCACCCCGAGGTGGTGCACTCTAAGGGGGGTACGGCGCTAATTCGCAATTTTGTTTACCACATCTGCGAGTGCCAGCCCACCTGGACTACCGAAGCCTTTGTGGAAGAAGCCACCCGTGAGGTGCGGGCGCAGGTGGGCGACAAGCGGGTGCTGCTGGCTCTCTCGGGCGGGGTAGACTCATCCACCCTGGCGTTTTTGCTACACCAGGCGATCGGTGACCAGCTCACCTGCATGTTTATCGATCAGGGCTTTATGCGCAAAGACGAGCCTGAGCGTCTGGTGAAGCTGTTTGCCGAGCAGTTCCACATTCCGGTGATCCATGTCAAAGCGCGCGATCGCTTCCTGGCCCAGGTGGCGGGCATCACCGACCCCGAAGAAAAGCGCAAGCGCATCGGCCACGAATTTATCCGCGTGTTTGAAGAAGAATCTAAGCGTCTTGGCCCCTTTGACTACCTGGCCCAGGGCACCCTCTACCCCGATGTGATCGAATCTGCCGACACCAACGTTGACCCCAAAACCGGCGAGCGAGTGGCGGTCAAGATCAAGAGCCACCACAACGTCGGCGGCCTGCCCAAAGACCTGCAATTTAAGCTGGTCGAACCCCTGCGCAAACTCTTTAAAGACGAAGTCCGCAAGGTGGGCCGATCCATCGGTCTGCCCGAAGAAATCGTCCGTCGTCAGCCCTTCCCCGGCCCCGGCCTGGCCATTCGCATCATCGGCGAAATCACCAAGGAGCGGCTGAAGATCTTGCGCAACGCTGACTATGTGGTGCGCGATGAGATCGCCAAGCAGGGCATGTACCACGACTTTTGGCAGGCCTTTGCGGTCTTGTTACCCGTCCGCAGCGTGGGCGTGATGGGCGACCAGCGCACCTACGCCTACCCGATTGTGCTGCGCCTGGTCAGCAGCGAAGACGGCATGACCGCCGACTGGTCGCGGGTACCCTACGACCTGCTCGAAACCATCTCAAACCGCATCGTCAACGAGGTGGAGGGTGTTAACCGGGTAGTCTACGACATCACCTCCAAGCCGCCTGGCACCATCGAGTGGGAATAGAGCCGTAGTCTCGCTGGTTGAGCGGAGTCGAAACCAGCGAGACCCGTCAAGTCACCGTAGGGTGGGCATTGCCCACCATGGCTAAGGCTGAGGTGATTGATGCGATCGCTCAAATACCCCAAGCTCAAGTTTGCCCCTCACTGCAAAGCATTTAGCTCAACCTGGGGACCAGGCAGCACTGAGCGACTGTCGCGCTAGAGTTGTTTTACTCGATCCCGTTGTGCTAACAATAGCTATTTGTTCCATACAACGATCCATCATGCTGTATTGCTCATCTCTCTAACCTGCCATGGCGCAAATCACCATTGAAATCCCTGATGACCTGGCCCAGAGGCTTCAGCAGTTTCAAGCTCAACTGCCAGAAGTGCTAGAGCTAGGCTTACAGGAATTTCAGTCTCAGCAGCGTTTCTCTAATTTTCTCGACGAGCAAGACATTATTGCCCTCCTGGCTAGCCAACCAACCCCAGACCAAATTTTGGCCCTACGCCCCTCCCCAGAGTTTCAGACACGGGTCAGCCAGCTGTTAGCCGAGAGCAAAGCTGGGACTATTTCTACCAAAGGTGAAGCCGAACTAGAGCGCTATTTGACCCTAGAGCATTTGGTGCGCCTGGCTAAGACTCACGCCCTGACACAGCTACAGTAGCTATGGGGACGTATGTATCAGCGGCCTTAAGGAAACAGGTAACTGACCGGGCGGGCGATCGCTGTGAATATTGCCGCTTTCCCCAAAGCGTCACCCTAATCGCCTTTGAGATGGAGCACATCATTGCTGAAAAACACGGCGGCACCACTGCTTTGGAAAATCTTGCCCTAGCTTGTCCCTACTGCAACCGGGCGAAAGGCACCGATCTGGGCTCTATCGATTCAGAGACGAATCAACTCACTCCTTTTTTTAACCCGAGAACTCAGAACTGGCGAGAACACTTTAATTTGGATGGAGCCACTATTGTTCCGCAAACAGCAGAAGGCAGAGTCACGGTTTTTATCCTCCAGTTTAATCACCCCGATCGCCTGCAAGAGCGTGAAGGGTTGATTGCGATTGGTCGTTATCCTTAAATCACCGTTCCCCTTTAACAACAACAGTGGAACACAATTCTTTCAGTTGCAATTCTTGTAGGTCAGGCATCTTGCCTGACCGTGGACAGCCGGGACATACGCGATCCAGTCAGTTTGGCGATCCTGTAAAACGTTAACTCAGCTTGCAGGTAAGTTTGCCGCCAGATTCGCCGCCAATGTCGCCGTAGTCGACCAGGCCAACCGGGAAGGGGGCCACCTTCCAGATGTCGCTGCAATATTCGGCGATGGAGCGATCGCTCGAAAAGCCCCCCATCCGCACCGAGTTGAGAATCGCCATGCGAGTCCAGTTGTCGGCGTTGCTGTAGGCTGCGCCCACGATTTGCTGGCAGTCAATGTAGGCCTGATAGTCGGCCAGCAGCATGAACGGATCGTCGTATAGCAGCTTGTCGAGCAGGGGCTTAAACAGATCGCCATTGCCGTGGGAAAAGTGCCCCGAGGCGATCAAGTCGATCGCATCCTTGAGCAGCGGATTTTGCTGGTAGTAGCTGTAGGGGCTATAGCCTTCGGTTTTGAGGGCCACCACCTCGGGGGCGGTGAGGCCAAAGAGAAAGAAATTCTCGGCCCCCACGGCGTCGCGAATCTCCACATTGGCCCCGTCGAGGGTGCCGATGGTCAGCGCTCCGTTCATGGCAAACTTCATGTTGCCGGTGCCCGAGGCCTCAAAGCCAGCGGTAGAGATTTGCTCAGAGAGATCCGACGCCGGATAAATGCGCTGGCTGTTGGTGACGTTGTAGTTGGGTAAGAAAATCACCTTGATCTGGTTGCGCAGATCGGGATCTTTGTTGACCATATCGCCTACGGCGGTGATCAGCTTGATCATCAGTTTGGCCATGTGGTAGCCGGGGGCTGCCTTGCCGCTAAACAGAAAGGTGCGCGGGGTGATCTCTAGGTTGGGGTTTTGCTTGAGCTGGCTGTAGAGGGTGATAATGTGCAGCGCGTTGAGGTGCTGGCGCTTGTACTCGTGGATGCGCTTGACCTGTACGTCAAACAGCGAGGCCGGGTCAACCAAAATACCGTGCTGGCTATGGATGCGGCTGGCCAGATCGCGCTTGACCGCCTGCTTGATGCTGCGCCATTCTTCCCTAAAGCCTGCGTCGTCGGCTAGGGGCTCGATCGCCTTGAGGTCGTCGAGGTGCTTGATCCAGCGATCGCCAATTTTGCTTGAAATCAGCTGGCTTAGGCGGGGGTTGCTGAGCACCATCCAGCGGCGGGGGGTGACGCCGTTGGTCTTGTTGCAAAATTTTTCGGGAAACAGCTCGTAGAAATCGCGCAGCACGGTTTCTTTGAGCAACTCGCTGTGCAGGGCGGCGACTCCGTTGATGGTGTGGCTGCTAACGCAGGCTAGGTTGGCCATGCGCACGTAGCGATCGCCGCTTTCGTCAATCAGCGACATGCGGGCCAGCCGGTCGGCATCCTTGGGAAACTTCATCCGCACTAGGTCGAGGAAGCGGTTGTTGATCTCGTAGATGATCTCCAGATGGCGAGGCAGCAGCTGGCCGAACAGGCTGACCGGCCACTTCTCCAAGGCCTCGGGCAGCAGAGTGTGGTTGGTGTAGGCCAGGGTCTTTTGGGTGATCTCCCAGGCCAACGTCCATTCCAGGCCGTACTCGTCGAGCAGCAGGCGCATCAGCTCTGGGCCTGCGATCGCCGGGTGGGTGTCGTTCAGCTGAATGGCAAACTTATCGTGGAACTGCTCCACCGCCATGCCCTGCCCCGCCAAAATGCGAAACATGTCTTGCAGCGAGCAGGAGACAAAGAAAAACTGCTGCTCTAGGCGCAGCTGCTTACCGGCGATCTTCTCATCGTTGGGGTAGAGCACCTTGGAGATATTCTCTGAGGCAACTTTGTCTTCTACCGCGCCGTAGTAGTTGCCCCGGTTAAACACCTCAAAGTCAAACGATTCGACCGCCTCGGCTTTCCACAGGCGCAGGGTGTTGGCGGTGTTGACCTGGTAGCCCAGGATGGGGGTGTCGTAGGGCACGCCCAGCACTTCTCTGCCGGCTACCCAGCGCACTCGATAGCGGCCCTGGTCATCGGTATAGGCATCGGTATAGCCGCCAAATTTGACTTCGACCGACCACTCGGGCCGGACTACCTCCCAGGGGTTGCCGTAGCGCAGCCACTTGTCGGTGCGCTCCACCTGCCAGCCGTCGCGTAAATCTTGCTCAAAAATACCAAACTCGTAACGAATGCCGTAGCCGACTGAGGGCACTTCGAGGGACGCCAGGGAATCTAAATAGCAGGCCGCCAGCCGACCCAGGCCGCCATTTCCCAACCCTGGCTCCTCTTCCTGGGCTAGGAGCAGATCAAAATCGAGGCCTAGCTCTGCCATGGCCTGCTTGACGGGTTCGTAGATGCCCATGTTGATCAAGTTGTTGCCCAGGTGTGGCCCCATGAGAAACTCCGCCGACAGGTAGCAGACGGTGCGGGCCCGGTGCTGGGTGTAGCTTTCGGCGGTGCCGTTCCAGCGGTGCAGCATGCGATCGCGCACCAGATGAGCCAGGGCCATGTAGTAGTCATGCTGGGTGGCCAGTGACACCGGCTTGCCCTGCACATAAAACAGGTTGTTGAGAAATGCCCGCTTGATGCTCTCAATATCGGTAGCGGTGCGCTCTTTGGCCAAGGCGGTGGATACAGCAACATCTACCGGGGAGGGGGTATCCATACGTAGTTGATCCTGGGTCAGGGGGCAGTGGGTGATGCTATTAATCAGATCAAATTGTTTGATCGCTGATTGTAACCTACAGCACAATCTAAGCTTTGTTTAACAATGTTTCCGCTGGCGCTGATTTGCCGATTGACCGCCCGCCCTAGGCACTATCTTTGCCGTAGGCCTGCCACGACAGGTCAACTAGCCCGTTGACAATGGCGGCGGCGACCACGGCACTGCCCTTGCGACCGTCAATGCGGACATGGGGCACCATGGTGTCTTGCAGGCGATCTTTAACCACGGCGGTGTCAATAAACCCGGCGGGGGTGGCCACCACCAGGGCCGGGCGCACCTTTTCAGCATCGATCAGATCAACTAGGGTCGTCAGGGCAGCCTCAGAGGAGCCGATCACAAAAATGCCCTCGGGATATCGCTGAGCCAAGGTCTCTACCCCCCACGAGGCCTGACTTTTGCCCTTTTGGGGGCGGGTCAGGGCATCCATGCTGCAATATACCGGGTTGGCAAAGGTGTGCTGAATAGCGGGGGTAATGCCCACCTGCACCATGGGCACATCGACAATAATGGTGGTGCGCGCGGCTAGAGCCGCTGCCCCCGATTGCAGCGCCTGGTCAGAAAAGTGAATGCAGTCTTTAAAGTCAAAGTCGGCGGTGGCGTAGATTACCCGGCGCACGATTTCGTACTCCGAGGGCGAGAAGCTGTGATCGCCAATTTCGGAGTCAATGACTCGCAAGCTCTGGGCATCGGTCACATGCCATTCCATAGCATCAGGAAAAATGGGGTCAGATTGCTGGGCTAAGTGTAGCCAGGTGTGGGGTGTAGCGCAATGGGTAGAAGGGTGGATGATTGGCTGGTTAGGTGGGTGGGCTGCAATGCTTTATGCCCTGCCCCCTAATTCCCGATAACAATGGCGCGAATGGCATTGACCAGGCGATCCACTTGGGCGGGCTCAATCCAGTAGTGGGTGACAGCCCGCAGGGTGCGATCGCCATAGCCACCCAGGTACAGACCGTAGTCAGTTCTGAGGGTTTTAATCAAATGCTCTGGGGTGACAGCTATATCTGCCGCTAGATCAAAGAACACCATGTTGGTCTCGACCACCGTCGGATCGATTTCGATGCCGGGGATGGTGGCCAGCCCCTGGGCTAGGGCCTGGGCCTGGTCGTGGTCGGCCTGCAGGCGCTGGGTCATGGTTTTGAGGGCCATAATGCCCGCCGCCGCCAGCCCCCCCGCCTGGCGCATGCCGCCGCCGAGCAGTTTGCGGTGGCGACGGGCTCGGTGAATAAACGCCTCGCTGCCCACCAGCACAGAGCCCACCGGGGCGCACAGCCCTTTGCTCAGACAAACGCTGGCCGAGTCAACTTGGGTGGTAATGACTTTGGGGTCGACCCCAAGGGCGGTGGTGGCGTTAAACAGCCTTGCCCCATCGAGGTGAACCCTGAGATCGTGGGCCTGGGCCAGGGCATAGATCCCAGCAAAGTAGTCGGGCTCGATGGCGGCTCCATGGTTGCCGCCGGAGCTATTTTCTAGCAAGATTAGGCGGCTGTGGGGCAGGTGGGGGTTATCGACTCGAATGGCGGCTTTAATTTGATCTAGCGCCATCCGGCCCCGGCTGTCGGTGGCTAGCGGGCGCGGCGTGATGCCCCCCAGCACGGCAATGCCCCCCGCCTCCCAGCAGAAGGTGTGGGCGTCTGCTCCCAGAATGGCTTCGTCGCCACGCTGGGCGTGGGTGAGGGCGGCGATCAGGTTGCCCTGGGTGCCGCTGGTGACAAACAGCCCTGCCGCTTGGCCCAGCAGTTGGGCGGCCAGGGTTTCTAGCTCATTTACGGTGGGGTCTTCGCCGTAGACGTCATCGCCTAGATCGGCGGTGGCCATGGCCTCGACCATGGCGGGGGTGGGCCAGGTGACGGTGTCGGAGCGAAAGTCGGTGGCGGGGTGG
>RECJ01000195.1 GCA_007694115.1 Leptolyngbya sp. DLM2.Bin27
GGCTGCCAATCCTCTTCAGAGGATTTCAGCTTTGAGCCTAGGACTTCAGTCCTAGACTCGGGGCAAATCTGACGGCTTAACCCCTAAATCTGCCCCACCTTGACAGGGCTGGCAGTGTCCACCCTACTTGACTGAAAGCAGCTGGCAGAGCTTGCGAGATCCCTGGTTTGAATCAGGGTTTCTCATGTCAGATTTTGTATTACCTAAGCATTGGCCCGCTGCAGGCGAGCAATGAAGCGCAGCAGGTTGCTGGCGCTGTGGTTAAAGTAATGTTCGGTAAGCGTATCTTCGCCACCCCAAATAGGTATCCATCCGCCAATGCGAGTAAAAATATCGTACACAATAAAGCCTGCTACCTTGCCCCGTTTGCCGGTGGCAGAGTAGATCATTTGGCAGGGGTAAGCAATATTGCCAATCATTAAGGGAATCATGCCGAGAAAAAAGGCCAGCCAGGGAATTTCTTTGCCTTCGGCAGTAGCTTGAACCATCCGGAATCCGGTATAGACGGTTCTAGAAAAGGCTCCGCCCATCAGGATAATTAGCCCCAGGGTCAGTTCGTTGATGTAGCCTGCCAGAAAAATGAGTGGAAACAGGCCATACTCTGCGATCTTAACAAACACCTTCATCCCCAGGTGTACGCCAAAGTCACTGAGGTAGTCGGTGCCGCTCTCTTGGTCTAAGCGGGTTAGCAAGACCTGGTATTCTTCGGCGGTTAGTTGTTTGCGATCGCGCCAAACCTCAATCCGAGTGATGATATAGTCATGGGCAATTTGGTGGCGATACCGCTTTGAGAAAAGCAGCTTGAAAAAGTTGCCAGTCAGCCTGAAATAGGGAATTTTAAGAATTTTTCGTATAATAGCGCTGGGTACATCAATCAGCAGCTTTTGACTGGCTTTGACGATCAGCTGCCTAAAGATATGAAAAAACCACAGGATCGGGTACTTAAGGTATCGATCGGCGGCTTGGGGGCTAATTTTGCCCTGCTGAGCCTGGGAAAAAACACCCCGCTTCAGCCGATTCAGCGATCGCCACTGCTGCTGGTGGTAGCCCAGAGCCTTGATATGTTCCCAAAGCTCCTGATAGCTCTCTTCGCCCAACATTCGCTTCAATTCTACCCCGTGAGCGTGGACGTAGCCCGATAGGGTTTTGACATCGACATCGTCAAACAGAAAAGTGCGGTACTGAATACATTTAGGCAGATAAAACGTAAACAAAGTCAGCACATTGAGCGGAAACAGGGCGGGCACCCCCGATTCCATATCAATCCAAACAAAAGTGCGATCGCCATCATCGCCATCGACAATCAAAAAGTTGTTGAGGGCCACGGGGTTGCCCTTGCCCGCCTGCCACACCAGCCCGTCTAGCCCCGCTTCCACCAACCGCTGCTGCAGCGGCTTCATAATGTTCTCAGTCAGATCGCTCACTTCTCGACTGCGCTCTAAATCTAGCGGCTGGCGCAGGGCCGGGTTGCGCCCCGGAATAAACACAGCGTCCAGCTGATTTTGGCGCAGTTTGACATTGCGCTCAGCGGCAATCGCATTGGCAATTTTCAGTTTTTTGCCAAACCAATATTCGACTAGAGGTTCTAACAGCTTGCGCCGATGATAGGCACACTGAAGCACATCTTCATTCCAAATGTAGGGGTTGTCGGCACCAAACAACACCAGGTGAACTGCCGCCGCCAGGGCATCTCCTGAGAATACCTTTCTCGCCACTGGCTGATCGTCAATTTTGATTAGAAAAACCTGTCCCGATCGACCAGCGCCTAGGGACTTTGGATTAGATGATTCATCTATAGCAGTTGTCATAGAACAGTTTGAAGAATAAGAGTTTAACCAATTCAAGCTTTATAGGATTGAGAAATCTACCTGACCTTAAATAGTTCAGACGGCTACCGTAGATGAGTTAATTTAGATCTAATACCAAATCCGATTTCTCTACCCCCGATTGCCAATCGGCCAATTTGTAGGGGCAAACGGCGGTTCGCCCAGGGATATCGGCGGTAGCCAAGCAGGATTCGGTATAAAGCAATGCCTAGATCTGACTTGACCATAATTCGCCTAGACATACTTAACCGCAGCAGATTTTACCTAGATATCTCTGGGTAAAACCTATAGGTAAAGCACTTGAATAAAATGGCAATGGGTGAGAGATCGCGAAAAGCTAGATTAGATTAACAGTATGCCTAGGATAATTGTTTCTGCCACTAAAAGCGTCTTACCCCAGGTAGATTACAGCTAGTATTAAAGGCAGAAGTATGAAGGCAGAAGGCAGAAAGGGGATTTGCAGGAGATCTTTAGGAGATCTCTAAGAGCGAAGCTACTCCAATGTAGGGGTGCAGGGCCTGCACCTCGGAAGAAAGCAAAATGCTTCGGCATGGTTGTGGGCAAAACTGGCCCAACCCGGCGGCAAAAGCCAAAAAAAACCTGGTTCTTTACGGAATAGAGGTTGGTGGCCCTGTAGTTTTCAGTGGCAAGGCTAAAGTTGAGTCATGCCGTTTCTGGACATGCATAGATCTATGCATGTCCAGGGCGGTTATGCTTATTTTTCACCGGCTTGACCGTCTAGGGCATGGGGTCGCTGCCCTGCCGGAGCCGACTCTAGCTCTTCTTTGAGTAGACTTTCGTAGATCCGGGGCAGCCGGGCGGTCATGGTGTTTGACTCAATGCCATAGCCCAAACTCGTCCAGGTGCCGGAGAGCCGCCGCAGCACCTCATCTAGGCGATCCTCTCGCAGAGCAGTGGCAATGTCAAAATTCCAGGCGGAGGTATCTCTCAACCAGCGATATACCACCAAATCCTGCGACTCTGGGTCAAAGCTATAGTCGCCCCAGCCAGCCAGCCAGCTAGACGACTTGGGATGATATCGGCTGGCCTTTTCTTGCCAGGTGCTGTTTAAGAACTGGTAGCGCCCAGCGGCGGTGGTGCAGCGGCCCTGGTTTGGCCCCGCCACAATCTCAACGCAGATGTCGGGATGATAGTTGAGCTGGGGCACTAGCTCACCCCCGTAGAGCACATGATAAGGGGTGTTGATATTTGATTCGGCGGCAGAAATAGTGCGCATCAGCGCCCGCACGTAGGGGTCACCGCCGGACATGGCCAAGGGTTCTGGGTGGTTAACCCAGACGGTTTTTTGCAGCTGCCGCAGCGATGTGGGGGGCAGCGACTGCACGGCAACCACACCCACTCCAAGGAGCAAAAGGGCGGCCATTGTGGCGGCTCGCCGTCGCCTAGCCAGCTGAATCTGGCGCTGACGGGCACGGCTACGGGCGGGGCTAGAGGGCAGTGAGGTCACAGGCGACAGATCTAACAGCAACTAGAAATGGCCAACTGGCTGGGGAGTAGGGCAGCAGCGCGCCCAGTCTCTCCCAACTTTTCCCCAAGCTGAGGCTAAATGGCCACCGCTATGATAGACCATCAGTCCGCAAGCTTGGCAACGGAGTGCGGCCCCTAGCGGTCGACCGAACCCATAATCACGTCGATACTGCCCAAAATAGCCATAATATCGGCCACTTTCACCCCCTTTAGCAGGTGGGGCAAAATTTGCAGGTTGTTAAAGTCAGGGGCGCGAATCTTAAACCGCCAGGGGAAGATGGCGTCGTTGCCCATGATAAACACGCCCATCTCGCCCTTACCGGTCTCTAGACGCACGTAGTGCTCTCCGGCCGGGATTTTGAAGGTAGGGGCAATTTTTTTGCCGATGAACTGGTAGTCAAAGCTGTTCCACTCTGACTTGGGGCCTTCGGCCATGCGCTTGGCCTCTAGGTTTTCGAAGGGGCCACCGGGCAGCTGTTTGCAGGCCTGGCGAATAATTTTCACCGACTCACGCATTTCACGCACCCGCACCTGGTAGCGGGCCATGCAGTCGCCCGCTGTTTCGTACTGCACATCCCAGTCGAGTTCGTCGTAGCACTCGTAGTGGTCGACCTTGCGCAGATCCCACTTGACCCCAGAACCGCGCAGCATAGGGCCAGACAGCCCCCAGGCGATCGCCTCGTCGCGGGTGATGGTGCCAATCCCCTCAATCCGGCGACGGAAGATGGGGTTGTTGGTGATCAGTTTCTCGTACTCGTCGACCTTGGGCAAAAAGTAGTCGCAGAAGTCTAGGCACTTGTCGATCCAGCCGTAGGGCAGATCGGCAGCGACCCCGCCAATGCGAAAGTAGTTGTTGTTGATCAGGCGCATGCCCGTGGCGGCTTCCCACAGGTCGTAGATCATTTCGCGTTCGCGAAAGATATAAAAGAAGGGCGTTTGGGCACCGACGTCGGCCAAGAAGGGGCCAAGCCACAGCAGGTGGTTGGCAATGCGGTTGAGCTCCAGCATGATGACGCGAATGTAGCTGGCCCGCTTGGGCACCTCAATGTCGGCCAGTTGCTCGGGGGCATTGACGGTGATGGCTTCGTTAAACATGCCCGCCGCGTAGTCCCACCGGCTGACGTAGGGCACAAACATGACGTTGGTGCGGCTTTCAGCAATCTTTTCCATGCCTCGGTGCAGGTAGCCAATCACCGGCTCACAGTCGAGCACGTCCTCGCCGTCGAGGGTGACAATTAACCGCAGTACCCCGTGCATAGAGGGGTGGTGCGGCCCCATGTTGAGCACCATGGGTTCTGTCTTGGTTTCAATGATTGACATAGGGGCTACCCAACCGTCGAAGGCTTTTTGTACTGTATCTTTAAGTATCTTAATGGGTATCGCCTGACTTGGCGAGATCGAAAGGCGAGATGATCGAGCGTTGGAGTTATCTGTGGCAGAGTCGGATTTTCACCACATACCGGTGCTGCCAGAGGCGGTGATTGAAGGTCTAAACCTCCGGCCCGGTGGTCGGTATTTAGACGCTACGGCCGGGGGGGGTGGCCACAGTCGCTTGATCCTTGAAGCCGACTCGACGATAGAACTGCTGGCGGTAGACCAAGATGCCGCTGCGATCGCAGCCACCCAGAGCAACCTGGCCGAGTTTGGCTCCCGCGTTACCTGCTGGCACGGCAACTTTGCCGAGTTCACCCCCACGGGCGCACCCTTTAACGGCCTATTGGCCGACCTGGGGGTGAGTTCGGTGCAGCTCGACGTCGGCGATCGCGGCTTTAGCTTCCGCCAGAGCGCCCCCCTCGACATGCGCATGGATCTCCGCCAAGACCTCACCGCCGCCGACATCGTCAACCACTGGGACGAAACCGAGTTGGCCAACTTGATCTACACCTACGGCGAAGAACGGCTCTCGCGCCGCATTGCCCGCAAAATTGTTGACCAACGCCCCTGGCAAACCACCACCGATCTGGCCGACGCGATCTTCCACTCCGTTCCCCGCAGCTACCGCTATGGCCGCATTCATCCCGCCACCCGCACCTTTCAAGCTCTGAGAATTGCCGTAAATCGAGAGCTAGAGGTGTTAGAGACCCTGCTCAAGGTCGCCCCCACCTGGCTGGCCCCCGAGGGACGCATCGTCATGATTAGTTTTCACAGCCTGGAAGACCGGTTGGTGAAGCACACCCTAAAAGACTCCCCAGACTTTCGGGTGATCACTAAAAAGCCCGTGATTGCCACTGAAGCAGAAATTAGCCAAAATCCCCGCTCTCGATCAGCCAAGCTGCGGGTTGCCGAGCGCATTTAGGGCAATAAATCTGCGGCAAAGGTAAATAGGTAGCGTCCATCACTTCACAATTGAGGCGCGACTGAGTATTCTTCTCATATCCACCATCCTAGCCCTATGAACCGACCTAAGCAGCGTCAGAAAGAAGTGAGCGCAGGTGAGCTTTATGGCCGAGTTTATGGACGGCTTGAATGAGTAGTCTTACTCAATAACTTAGCTAATAGATCAGGTTTGGGGCATTCCTTCAAGTTGTGCTCTCAGCAAAGCTTGATAAAACTTCAGATCAAAGCCGATCGACATCTCCGATCTGAGTCGGTTTGCAGCCACCTGCGGAACCTAAATGGGGTTGCCTTACCCGGTTTTGTCCATAAGAAAACACTTAAACTTTGTTTATGAAGGCTTTTGCAAGATCGTATTTGTAACAACACTTTTCGAGCAAAAGGTAAAGATTAAAATTAATTCGCAAGAAATAGAACTAGTTCACACTTCCTTCATATAAGATGCTAAGGAGTTAGGAAATGGTTAAAGCTACAACTTTAAAACCCCTCCATAAGAAACCACCATGAACGATCTAAACAGCGATAACTACCGCTTTTCTGTACTGCCAGGCACTAGGGATCATCGCGGCTTCTTTATTCAAGAGACAACCTATGAGCTAGTTGACGTCAGCGATACTGGCTGGGCGCGTATTTGTCTAGACAGTGCTGCCTGCTACTACGTTGATCCAGCCAATGTCCGCGACTCTCAGTAGCGGTCTGGCAATTGTTCCTCAGTCAGCGGTCTAGGACACCCATGCGAGCGTCTCGGGCTCATAGTCCTTTGACGCTCTACTGCACGAGCTAGCTAGCACTAAAACGCTGAATCAATTTTATCTTCCTGCCTTAACCATGGTCTGGGTCAGAGTATATCTGGGCCTGGTTTTGGGTTAAAACTACCTGCGGTCAGTCGTCACTTCACTCAACCCTGCTTAACTAGAGGTCATCTATCCCATGAGCGCTGCCACAAGAGTTTTTTCTGTGTATGTGTCTGATTTTGCCATTGAACTTCGGGACGATGGCAGTCAATACTCCGGTGATGGTCGCCTACTTTGTAGGCAGCGCAACTACGACAGCCTGTTCAAGTTCGCCAGAAACTTGGCTCGGAACCGGGCTATTCCGCTGCAAGACTACACCCGCTCAGGTGCCCAATATCAGTATTGACCTGGGCGGGGCATGAAGCTAGGCGGGGCTGATTAAAGGGCCGACAGTACAGCCCCCAAAATAGCGCCCGTCACTGGATTGACGACCACAATGTGGTTGCCCAACATCACCAGAGCGGTGTTTTTTGGCTGTCGAATCAGCGATGTGACCATTTGAGGAAGGCGCAGCCGCCTGACCACATTAGTCGGCAGCCAACGCCTACGACCTGCCTGCTGCCCCACGCCTAGGGCATCCAGTTGGGTCAATACCTCCGTCGGCAGACTGGCCAAGGTGTTGGTACGGGCCGCTTCCTCTGCGGTTTGCAGGATAGCTGCGATCGCATCCCTTTGATCTGGGGAGAGGTTTGCTAAAACCTCTGTAGGTACTGGTGCAACCTCCGCAACCAGCGTGTCAACCGCTAGGGTGGCCGCCAAGTCGGCTTCTGAGACAGTCGGCGTCATCTCCGCCAAGGGCTCATGCAGAGACTCCGCCGCTGCTAGCTCGTCGGTCAGCTCGTCAACCTGGATCTCGTCAACTTGAATCAGGAGGGGAGTTGCTAAAACCTCCTCCTGAACCGGGTAAGCCTGGGCTACAGTCCACAGGCTGCTAGCTGCCACCAAACCCAAACTGACGCCCATCGTTCGCCGCCAAAGGATCATGACTGTTCTCCAAGGATAATTGTGTTGCGCTGTACGGGCCTAGGGAACCGAGGCCTCGCCACTCACAGTGGCGTCAACACCCAGCGACTTCCCCTAAGATTGAGGCGCTAGAGCCAGCCCGTAACCATGTATTAAGCCAGAGCCGACCGTCAGCCTGACTAGCTCAAGGTTCAGTTTATGAACTGGCTGATACTAGATCCGCATGGCATAACGCCGATTCTCAAACAGCCAAACCGCAGGGGCATAACGGCATACGGGCATACCGCCCGTGCTGCTAAACCGGGGGTACCTTGCAGCGCCTGGGCCGGGGCTAAGAATTGGCAGTGACCGTTTCGGGCACCGCTTCTTGATCACTGCGACTTGCATCTAGCGATTCATCTTCAATGCTTTGACTGTTGCGAATAGCCCGCTCCAGCAGGAGGTTGAGTGCGGTTCGCACAGCGATGATAATCACCAACCGAGCAATATCTTCCCACTGGCTCGACAGCATCGTTTTCATGATGCTGGCCCCAACCAAGAAACTGAGCCCGAGGGAGAACGAATAACCCATGGCCAGGCGGCTGCGCTGAAAAGCAAGGGCGGTTTGAGGTTGAAAGAGGGAGGAACGCAGAAAAATTAATAAAGCACGAGCAACACCGACTGAAATTACGAAAATCGCCAGCAGCTGGCAGGTGTTGATCAAAATTCCACTACAGGTCTGCACCAGGCCCGTTAGATTAGTCTCAAGCAGTTGAATATCCATAGTATGGATTTTAGAAGAAATTTCCAGTCGGCCAACGTGACCAACGTTAGACGCTGAGATCTGACTCTACCTGAATTGCCTGGGCCACATTGCCCGATAAACTACCATCCCTGGCCCTGCCACCCCAGCCAGTGCCTGAGTACCCGCCAGCGGTGGGCGTGGGTCGGCAGCCGCAGCCAATAGGCCCAGCGGCGCGAAATGCCCCCCAGCCGCCCGGTGAGGCACAGCCCAAACCCACAGACCACCGCTTCCCCCTGGCCGAGGGTGAGCATGTCGCCCAAATGGTTGTAAACAAAGGGCTTGAGGGGGCGGTTGGCAATCAGCGCCAGCAGATTGTGGGCCACCGCCGGGCCAGCCTGGTAGGCGGCCTGGGCCGTGGTGGGGGCGCGATCGCGACCGGGGGCGGGCATGGCGGCCATATCCCCCAGCACAAACACGTTGCTGTGGTCGAGCAATTGCAGGGTGGGTCTCACCGGGCATTGGCCAAAGAGGGTCGGCTTAGGAGCATCGGTGCCGAGCCAAGATCGTGGCACCGTGCCCACCGTCCAGAGCATGAGATCGGCTGGGCGGTGCTGGGGGTGGCCCCCATAGCCAAAGGCGATGCCGTCGGCCTCAACGGTCTCAATGGCGGCATTGAGATAGACCTCGACCCCGCGCTTGGCTAGGGCGCGAGCCGCCGCCCGCTGAAGGCGAGCGGGGTATGATCGCAGAATTTCTCCCCGGCGGTCAACGATGGTGATTTGCCCCCGGTGGCCCAGGCGATCGCTCAGCTTGCAGGCTAGCTCAACGCCGCTGGGGCCAGCCCCGGCCACCACCACCCGCACCTGGGGCAAACCTTCGAGGTCGCCCAGCCGCCGTTCTAGCTGTTCGGCATCGGCCAGGGTGTTAAAGGGCAGGGTATGGGTTTGGCTGCCAGGGGTGGCGGGCGGGCGCATTTGGCTACCCAGGGCCACCACCAGATAGTCGTAGACAACCGGCCTTCCGTGGCGCAGGGTGACGGTTTGCTGGGCCAGGTCAATGTGATCGGCCCAGTCTTGGCGCAGGTCAATGGCGGTATGCTTGAGCAAATCTCTGTAGGCGGGGGCGATCTCCCAGGGGGCTAGCTCCTGGGTGAGCAGTTCGTAGAGCAGGGGGGTAAAGTTGAAGCGATCGCGCGGCTCCACCAGGGTAATCTGCACCTGGGAGGCTGTGTTCAACCCCTGGTGCAAAGCCAGGGCGCAGTACAGCCCGCCGAAGCCACCGCCCAAAATGCAGACCCGTACAGCACCATTCCCCAGGGCAGGCGGAGGGCTAGCGGCATCAGAGATTAAAGACGGTAGGGGCATGGCGAAAGAACCCAGAAGGCTGTGCCAAGGGTGCCCATCTAAGCGCATGCCTAACTAATTTTGATGCAGCCTGTCAGCCTCAATACAACCTGCCGCTACGGCCCCAGCTGCGACATCCTGATTGCCCACAGAGATAAGCTGGATGAGCTGACGATTGAACCGACGCTAGGCTGCTGCTGGGCCTCTCTAGCCGTCGCCATAGAAGTTGGAGCCTGATTGACTGACAAAAGTTTCCCTCGTAGGTTGGGTTGAGGTAACGAAACCCAACACCAGCCACGGTTTCGTTGGGTTACGCTATCGCAAACCCAACCTACGGCAGAATGAGGTTTCAAGAGTTTTGTCAGTCAACCAGAGTTGGAGCAGTTTGATGGGGTTACTAATTTCTGGCATCACCGGCTCGAAGAGTACAGTCTGTCAGCATACGCACGTCACCAGCCATAGCATTTCAACTTCTGCCCATCCCCTGACGCCTGATTTTCTCTAGGAGTACCATAGCGATAAGGTTTTTCCTGCCGTCGTGGATCGCACCCAGCTCTTTAACACCCTCAGCAACCTCCCGCCTCAAGACTTTGAGCGGCTGCTAGTCAGTGTCAATATGCCCCGCATGAACCGGGTGGGGGCTTCGAGAGGCAACCGCGACGGTGGCGATAGAGCCAAGGTGTCAATATGCCCCGCATGAACCGGGTGGGGGCTTCTGCGTGCGACCCACACTATTTCGTGATGGTCAAAAGACCCCTGGGTTCTTCAAGAACCCAGGGATCTGACCCCCGGCAATCTGCCTCGCGTCCACAAGCCCGATTTTGCCTATGCCGCAGCCGCCGATCAACCGTCGGGGAACTGCCAGCAGGGAATGTGCTCGACCCGGCGACTGCCGCAGGCGCAGACCAGATTTTCATCGTCCGAGGCCACCCAGGTTTCGTCGCAGTCGCGGCAGTGGCAGAGAATATTGTTGAGGTTGGCCTGGGCCAGGCCAAAGCGCCAGCGCTCTAGCTCGTCAGGGGTAAAGTGGGAGGAGGAGTCAGACATAGAGCGAACAAACAAAGCAACTGCGGGGCAGAGGCCAACGCTTAACCAAGCTGATTTTGACCGGCTCTAATGGCTTAGGGTACCAGATGTAAGAGCATGGCCTGCTTGCGGTGCCTTACTACGCGAAGGTGCTCGACACCGACATCCTATCTCGTCGGGGCAGACCCAGGGCTCTGCCCATCTATCCATCCACCCCCATTCTCACCATGCTCGTTACCCAACACCCCGTCCTGCAGCGTTTCTGGTACCCCGTCATACCGATCGCCGATCTCACTAATGGCCCCCAATCGTTCACGTTGCTGGGCAAACCCCTGGTGCTGTGGCTGACGGCGGCGGGGGAACCAGCGGCGTTGCGCGATCGCTGCTGCCACCGCTCTGCCAAGCTCTCCATGGGCATTGTCCAAAACGGCTGCCTGCGCTGCCCTTACCACGGCTGGGAATACGACAAATCTGGGGTCTGTACGAAAGTGCCTCAGCTCGACCCCGGCGCGGCGATCCCCAAAACCTACCGGGTTGAGTCCTTCGCTTGCAAAGAACGCTACGGCTACGCCTGGGTCTGCCTGGCCGACGATCCCCTGCTGCCTCTGCCCGAAATCCCTGAAGCCGCCGCCCCCGCCAATCGGCTGATTCCCCAGTTCTACGAACCCTGGCATTGCAGCGGCCTGCGGGTGATGGAGAACTCCTTCGACAATGCCCACTTCAGCATTGTCCATGCTGCATCCTTTGGCGTCACCGAACAGCCGCAGCCCGTCCGAGCAGAGCTGGTGCCGCTGGATCTGGGCCTCAAGGCCTACGCCACCATACCCGTGGTCAATCCGCCCCTTCAGCAGCAGCTGCTCAACATTCCCGACGGCCTCACCGTGCGCGAGGTGGAATCGACTTGGTACGCGCCCTTTAGCCGCACGCTGAAGATCACCTACCCAAACGGGCTGATGCATCTGATTTTCACGGCGGCGACTCCGGTGAGCGATCGCACCTCCCAGATCGTCCAATTTTGCCTGCGCAACGACAGCGAAGCCGACGCCAGTGCCGAGTCCATCATCGCCTTTGATCGCCAGGTGGTAAACGAAGACAAACGCGTGCTCGAATCTACCGACTACGACACCCCGGTAGACCTGTCCGTAGAGCAGCACATGCCGTCGGATCAGCCGGGCCTCATCATGCGGCGGCAGCTAGCGACGCTGATCAAGGCCCATGAGTCGGTTCACAACGATGGACAAGATCTAGCGAAAGTCCAGGGTTAGTGAGCATTGTTCATCCTACGATTAATCACTACAGCAACTCCTGGGCAAGTGAAGTACAAATTCAGATCTGAGATTCCTATGTGGCAAGGGTTTTAGGACTTATGCTGTACCTCATGGGATCAAGAAACGCTATATTGCGCTTAGAGGGTGTTTGAAAAGTCTGACGGAGTCAAAAATTACGCTAATCGCCTGACCATGATACGGATCATGGCGAGGTAGATGAGGGTTTCCGACGTTTCCGGCGACCGTTCGTAGTCTCGCACCAAGCGTCGGCATCCCATCAGCCATCCGAAGGTAC
>RECJ01000253.1 GCA_007694115.1 Leptolyngbya sp. DLM2.Bin27
AGATGATCAGCTTAAAGCCCTGCCACAAGCCGCTTTTTAGTTGTCGAACTCACGTTGGATCAAGGAGTAGGACGACTTCTGGAAAATAGACTAAAGCCTAGGACTAAAGTCCAAGGCTCAAAGCCGAAATCCTCTTCAGAGGATTGGCAGCCGAGTTCCCCAGTCTGCTTTAGAGAAAATCCGCATTCCACTACCAGGGCAATACCTCGCCATTTGAATGCCAGAAGGTGCCAGAATTCTCCAGCGTTAGCGCGTCAATGCGGGCCAGCAGCCCCTTGACCGCCTCGGCGGGGGTAATGCCGCTACTGGTAAACCCAGTCATGCGGGTTTGCACTAAGCCGGGGTGCAAAATTGCCACCGCAATGCCCCTGGGCCTAAGGTCGTGGGCCAACGACTTGCCCGCCATCGACAGCGCCACCTTCGACATGCGGTAGCCGTAGGAGCCGCCGGAGGTATTGTCGGCAATTGACCCCATGCGGCTGGTCATAATCGCCACCTTGGCCCCATCGCCCAGGTGGGGCAGCAGCGCCGCCGTCAGCCGCAGTGGGCCGATCGCATTTACCTCAAACTGCTGCCGAATGCTGTCAAAATCGAGATCGTCTAGGGTGACGCGCTCTAAAATACCAGCGTTGTTGATCAGCGCATCCAGCTGGGTGCCCCCCATCCGCTGGGCTAGCTCAGCCACAGAGTCATCTTGGGTGATGTCAATGCCCGTTTCGACCTGTACACCCAAATCTTTCAGCTCGCTGGAGGGCTGGCGGCAAACAGCAATGACGCGATCGCCCCGCTGCCGCAGCTGCCGACAATACTCGTAGCCAATGCCGCGATTTGCGCCTGTGATTAGGTAAGTAGCCATAGGTAAATTTAGCCTTGCGTCTATCCCACTGTCCCAAAGTCTCTACTGTTTGAATAGCGCCTTAGGTTATAAACTGGCTTCTGTGGCTGGCTAGGCTAAATCACAACAGATTTAATCCAATACACCCGGTTTCTCTCCATGCCGTTGAGGCCTATGGAGATTCGCGTCATGGAATACAAAAGCTAAGTTCTTAGTGAGCAACCGCTCACGCTAAGTAGCTAAGTCTAATTAATTGTCAGCAGGGAGTTTGGAGCTGGGGTTTGCGGTTTGCGGTTAACAGTTGGCACCCGGTACCGTAAACCTTAGACCGTAAAGCGCTGGGCAATCGCCACCCCCACGCCACGCCATCGTTTGTTTTAAGCGACCTATTGACTTAGAAATCTAGACGCCGTAGTCGCTAGCAAAGGCGACAATTTTTAATCAGTAGACGTGAAGCAGTAGATTTTACCGGGCGATCAATAGCTAGTTTGGTCACTCGATTTAGATCATAAAACGTAAAGTCAGATAGCTACTAAGTTGACAATTTGTCTTCAAGACGAGGCGTAGTTTGACATAATTTGCTAAGCTTTGAACGCTGTAAGCGCACAGGTATAATGACCGCTAACTACATCATGGCCCTAGATCTAGGCACCACTGGCAACCGGGCGATTATTTTCGACCGGGAGAGCAATATTGCCGGTCAAGCCTACCGCGAGCTCACCCAGTACTACCCGCAGCCGGGCTGGGTTGAACACAACGCCCGCGAAATTTGGGAAGAAATCGAGTGGGCCATGGGATCGGCCATTTCTAAAGCAGGGCTCAAGCCCACCGACATTGCCGCCATTGGTCTGACCGTGCAGCGCGAAACCTGCCTACTGTGGGACAGCAGCACCGGGCGGCCCCTGGCCAACGCCATTGTCTGGCAAGACCGCCGCACCGCCCCCCTGTGCAACCAGCTGCGCGAGGCGGGCAAAGCTGCCGAAATCTACGATCGCACCGGCCTGGTGCTCGACGCCTACTTCTCGGCCACCAAGCTGGCCTGGCTGCTAGATCAAGCCAAAAAAGAAGCCGACCCCCCGGTTGACTTTGACCAGGTGCTGGCGGGCACCGTCGATAGCTGGGTGCTGTGGAACCTGACTGGGCGGCAGGTGCATGTCACCGACCACAGCAATGCCAGCCGCACCATGCTGCTCAACATTACCAGCGGCCAGTGGGATGATACCCTGCTGAAACTGTTCGATATTCCGCCGCACATCATGCCTGCAATCAAGCCCAGCGTGGGTTTGATTGGCCATACCGACCCGTCGATTTTTGGCTGCGAAATACCGATTGCGGCGATCTTTGGCGACCAGCAGGCGGCCCTCTACGGCCACGGCTGCAACCGCCCTGGGCTGCTCAAATGCACCTACGGCACCGGGGCATTTTTGGTGTCTCACACCGGCGATGAAGTGGTGCGATCGCAGCATCAGCTACTCTCCACCGTGGCCTGGTCAGAGGCCACAGGCGATGCCAAACATCCCCACATTGGCTACGCGATTGAAGGCAGCATGTTCACCGCCGGAGCCTGCATTCAGTGGCTGCGCGACGGCTTGCAGGTGATCTCCAGCGCCGCCGAAACCGAAATTCTCGCCCAAAAAGCGGTCGACAACAACGGCGTCTACTTTGTGCCCGCCCTCAGCGGCCTCGGTGCCCCCCACTGGGATATGAGCGCTCGCGGCGCATTCTTTGGCTTGACTGCGGGTGCCCAGCGCGAGCATATGGTACGGGCGGTGCTAGAGGCAATCGCCTACGAGGTCAAGGAAGTAGTCGATGCCGTCAACCAAGATGCCGGCATCCCCATTCGCCAGCTCAAGGTCGACGGCGGAGCCTGCAACAATGACTTTCTCATGCAGTTTCAGGCCGATGTGCTAGGCATTCCGGTCGAGCGCCCCCAGGTGCTCGATGTCACCGCCCAGGGGGCAGCCTTTGCGGCGGGCTTGGCCATAGGGTTCTGGGATGACTACCACACCCTAGTCGATAGCCGCCCCATTGATCGCGTGTTTGAACCTGGTGTCGGTCAAGCCGAAGCCCAGGACAACTTTGCCCTGTGGATGAAAGCCGTAGGGCGCGCTAAAAACTGGGTCGAGTAGGGCCGTTTCCAGCATGGCATACACTAGGGGATGATTCTCCTAGAGGTGGGCGCAATGCCGAATTTCCTCTATCCGCTCCCCGCTATCCCCTGCCCTCCAGCATTCCCATGAAGATCCTGCTCGTTGATGACGAAGTAGAACTGGCCGACCCGCTCAGCCGCCTGCTCAGTCGCGAGGGCTACGAGGTCGATGTGGCCACCGATGGGGAGTCGGGCTGCAAGCTCGCTAGCCAGGGGGGCTACGACCTGCTGATCTTAGACTGGATGCTGCCGGGAATCAGCGGTTTGGAGATCTGTAGGCAGGTGCGATCGCGCCAAGACGCCACCCCCGTCCTGTTTCTCACCGCCAAAGACACCCTCAACGATCGCGTCGATGGCCTCGACGCCGGGGCCGACGACTACCTAGTCAAACCCTTTGAACTGCGCGAACTGCTGGCCCGGGTGCGGGCGCTACTGCGGAGATCGCCCAACCTAGAGCCGCCCGCCCCCCCGTCGCCGTCCCGCCTGGTCTACAACGACCTCGCCCTCGACGAAGCCAACCAGCTGGCCCACCGCCAGGGTCAGCCCGCCGAGCTTTCAGAAAAAGAGACTCGCCTGCTAGCCTACCTGCTGCGCCACGCCAACCAGGTGCTCACCCACGAGCAGATCTACCAGGGCGTCTGGGGCGACCAAGAAGCCCCCAGCAGCAACGTGGTCGCCGCCCAGATGCGGCTGCTGCGCCGCAAAATCGAACCCAAGGGCACCGTGCCGATTATCCATACGGTCTACGGCAAGGGATATCGGCTGGGAAGCCAAATTTTGTAGCAAGCTCTAGACCTGCGCCAGGCCCTGACGGTAATTTTTTTCGCCGATACGGTTGACCCTCAGCCCTGCTTCAAATATTTTAGGATTGCGGGGAATGATTCTAGGCGGGGATGAGAGGAGGTGCGAACTCCTCAAATCCCCTAATCATCCCAACTTATCCGAGGTAAGCTGCGATGACTGGATTCATTCTAAATCCGGTCTCTCACTTTACCGACCGAGGGATCTGGATAGTTCCCCGTTTTCTTTACCGAAAACGGAGTGACCCGTATGTTTTTAGAGCCCAACGCAGAGCCACCCGACTCTGCACCGTTTACCCTACCCACCTACCGCCAAGAAACCCTACGCCATATTTTGCTCGGCGACTACGCCGCCCTGCTAGAAGCCATTAACCACATGGCGGCGCGGGGCTACTGCGACCCTACCGCCTGGTCAGACCCCATACCCACGGGCCGCAGCGGCGAATACCTCAGCGTCATGACCCGCCGCCGAGGGGTGACAACAGGCTAAATAGCAAAGACCCCAGAGTTTTGCGAAAACTCTGGGGTCTAATATTAGTGCTGTTGATGCTAGGCAACTTACATAAGTAGGCTTAACAAATCGTTGACTGACTTAGGCTGTTTATATTCTCTGTTCTGTAATATAGCAACCCGAATTGATTTATGTAGGTAGGACGGGCATCTTGCCCGTGCAGACAAGACGCCTGCCCTATGGATTTTCATGATTCACGCAGGATCGCTATAGCTGCCTGAAATATAAACACATTCTCTTTTAAGCTACTTTCAGAAAAACTGGTAGTTGTTTTAACTCCTCTTCTATCTGAGCTTAAATAGGGCTTGCCAAAAAAGTCAAATTCTCTGTGATATGGTCATTTCAGCCGATAAAGCCTTGGGTAAGTGCAAGGTTTTTCAAGAGACTTCAATGATTTCAGCGATTTCGCCTTGGACTTTGACTTGAGTTAAATTGCCTTTAAGACTTGTGTAATGAGTATTTCGACTTTTTCAGCAGCCTCTAAATAAAGGCAAAACGATATGTCTAGGCTATAGCTGCTAAAGACTATGATTTAGGGTAAAAGCTCCAAGTGCAACTGTCTCTAATTTTCTTTGTTTTGCCTTGAGTTTTATGGCAAACTACTTGAGCATGGTTCGGATGCTGCTGTTTCCCAAGTGGGTCAGGATGAGGATCTAAATAGATTTCATATCCCATATCTTCTAATTCTTGTGCGCTCATCCGTACTGCACCGACAAAAACAGTGCTTTCCTGTATACACTTGTATATATCGAGCGGATAGTTTTCAGAGTCCACTAAAACTGACAAACCGTAATTAGAAAACGTCGATTTGGAAGGCTTGTTCGTATTGGGATCAATATCTTGTGCTCTCACTAACCGATGTAAGACAGCATTATTACCAATTGGAAGTGGACACCAGCCTTTGTCTATGAAAGGTTTGTGACGAGCTTGAATCTCTTGTTTAACTTCATCACATGAGCGAGGATGACCACTCACACCTACAACTCCTGGTATGTAGTGATAAACTCTAGCAACTCTTCTTGAGATTGAGCAATACCTTCTCTATCAGTATCGTTAAAGCTTAGGAGCCATTCTGCATAAAAACTCTGTTGGTCGTACAACCATATTTCTAGTTCCTTTACTGGATAATCATGACTCCATGTAAAAGCCACCGCTCCATTCGCTGAAGGCTTAACAGAAGGAAGCATAGATTGGATAGGTGAAATCTGCTTAATGCTTTCCCATAGCTGATTTGCTTCAATGAGCACTTTTCCAGATAGAGGTTCAGCCCAATAACCGTCCCATCCAATCTCTAAAAACTGCAAATCATATATAGGTGAAGTCTTAGGAATGGAAGGAGGGGAAGAAACAGCTATTTTTTTCTGGAAATTATCGGACTTCACTCCTGGCATTGAAATTTGAGTATATCTTCGCTCCCAAGGCTTTTTGTTTGGGAACGTATTTGATTGCTTGATCACATAGCTCTGCTGATATTCTCCTTTGGTATAAATAATTCCCAATCCACCTATTCTCTTTCTTTGAACTTCGACTTTACGAGAAAAGGCGGCATGAGATGGATTATGTATTTTTACCGATTGATACACTGAAATTTCATTGCCTCTTTCATCGCCATAATTATAGTCAATGGTTTCTGTACGTGGAAAACTTGACTGTAACTCCATAACTACTTGTTTCCCCTCCAAAAATCATGCATCTTCTCAGTTGTAAAATCCACAAAACTTCTTACAGCAAGTTCTCTTCCAGAATCAAACCAAGAGACCAAATCATCAATACTCTGAGAAGCAGGCTTTCCTGTCACAGCAATTGTCAATTGGAATATTTCTTTAGAGTCCTCGCTACGAACAGCAGGCTGAAGAGACATTGTCAAGGTGCCATTAATTTCAGGCAGAGAGTAAGCTATCTTAATATTAACAAAATCAGGTTCTTTATGAAGAACATCACCTGATAGGCCACGCCAGCAATTTATTACGTTTGGCAAGTCAGACAAACTCGCCCATTCTTTGTCTTTTTCAAAATGATCAATATAGGTTATTTCACATTGCTCTATGAAAGGTTTTTCTATCTGATTTTTGGCAAGAAATTGACAAAAAATATTCCAGTACTCTAAAAATTCTGGCTTAATGTTTTCATGATGAGGGTATTCGGCATAGGTTACAGGCTTTTGCCAATTGTAAAGAAAACGATCCCGCTGAATTTGAATTAATTTTGACTGAGACTCATGAAAAAACCAGCAGCGAATTGAATCTTCAATGGTGATTTCCGATTCACCTCTAAGAAGAGATGGTTGCACTGTGAAACGAGGGAAATTACTTCTTATCTCATTCCAAAACAATCCAAAATGAGGAATTGACCACGCCTGAAGCGGAGTGAATTGAACTCCCATGAGTTTTTCAACAATGGGAGGACTCTCGAACTTAAGGATTTTCGTTTTATCACTAGTCATGTATATGTCTCTACTTTAGCCAACGAAGACATGTTTTAGGCACTGAGCAACAATCCAGGCATATCTCCACCTTAACTCGCCGTATCAGTAATTCTCATGAATACCCAACATAAGGTAATCAGGAGATGGCTTGGCATAAGGCGGTAATTAAACTCTACATTCCCACATACTCCTGAAGCGACTTCACTTCTAGGGGGTGTTGTTGTAGGGATTGGATAGCGGAGGTGGTGGCCTTGGCCCCGGCGATGGTGGTGATGATTGGCACCTTGTAGGCCAGGGCCGTGCGGCGAATCGAGCGATCGTCTTCGATCGCAGTGCTGCCCGCCGGGGTGTTGATGATCAGCTGAATTTCGCTGTTTTTGATCGCGTCTTCGATGTTGGGGCGGCCCTCGTGCACCTTGAGCACCAGGCCCACCTCTAGCCCCTCATCCATCAGGGCTTTGCGGGTGCCAGAGGTGGCAATTAGCTTGAGGCCGATGGCGGCCAGTTCCTTGGCGACGGGGATGACGGCAACTTTGTCGCGATCATTCATCGAGAGAAACACGGTGCCCGAGAGCGGCAGCTTTTGGTTGGCCCCCAGCACCGCTTTGGCAAAGGCTTTGCCAAAGTCAGCGTCGATGCCCATCACCTCGCCAGTGGAGCGCATTTCGGGGCCAAGCAGGGCGTCGGTACCGGCAAACTTGTCGAAGGGCAGCACCGCTTCTTTGACGGAGACGTGGTGGGGAATCACCTCGGTGGTGAAGCCCAGCTCGGCCAGGGTTTTGCCCGACATCACCCGCACCGCCAGCTTGGCTAACGGATGGCCGATCGCCTTTGACACAAAGGGCACCGTGCGCGAGGCGCGGGGGTTGGCCTCGATGATATAGACCTCGTCGCCCTTGACGGCAAACTGAATGTTCATCAGGCCGATCACCTTGAGCCGCTTGGCCAATTTGGTCGTCCAGTCGCGGATGGTGGCGAGGGCGGCGGGGGGCAGGGTCATGGTGGGTAGCGAGCAGGCCGAGTCGCCGGAGTGGATGCCCGCCTGCTCGATGTGCTCCATAATGCCGCCGATCACGACCTCGCCCGTGTGGTCTGCGATCGCATCCACATCCACCTCGATCGCATTCTCTAGAAACTTGTCGATCAAAATCGGGTGGTCGGGTTCTACATGCACCGCGTAGGTCATGTAGCGCTCTAGGTCGGTGTCAGAGTAGACAATCTCCATGGCGCGACCACCGAGCACGTAGCTGGGCCGCACCACCACCGGGTAGTCGATCTGCTGGGCCACCTTGAGGGCATCGTTGTAGCTGCGGGCCATGCCGTTGGGGGGCTGCTTGATATCTAGCTCGCGCAGAATGGCCTCGAAGCGTTCGCGATCTTCGGCGGTGTCGATGGAGTCGGGGGAGGTGCCCCAGATTTTGGTGGGCGGGTGGATGGGTGGGTTAGCGGCGGAGTCGGCGGCGGGCAGGGAAGAGAGGTATTGCTGGAGGGGAACGGCCAGCTTCAGGGGGGTTTGGCCGCCGAACTGGATGATGATGCCGACCGGGTTTTCGGCTTCGATGATGTTGAGCACATCTTCTTTGGTCAGGGGCTCAAAGTAGAGGCGATCGCTGGTGTCGTAGTCGGTCGACACCGTCTCGGGGTTGGAGTTGACCATGATGGTCTCGTAGTTGTCGTCGCGCAGGGCAAAGGAGGCGTGGCAGCAGCAGTAGTCAAACTCGATGCCCTGGCCAATGCGGTTGGGGCCACCGCCTAAGATCATCACCTTGGGGCGATCGCTGGGCAGCACCTCGGTCTCGTCTTCGTAGGTGGAGTAGTAGTAGGGGGTAAAGGCCTCAAACTCGGCGGCGCAGGTGTCGACGGTTTTGTAGACAGGAATCACGCCCAGCCCCTTGCGGTACTGGCGCACGGTGTCTTCACTGGTGCCCGTGGCGTAGGCGATCTGGCGATCGCTAAAGCCCTGGCGCTTGACCGCCCGCATTTGCTCGTAGGTCAGCTCAGTCAGGGGGGTGCGCTTGAGAAACTTCTCTGTCTGCAACAGACCCGCTAACTGGTTGAGAAACCAGGGGTCGATGGCGGTGAGATCGTAGATATCGTCGACGCTGAGACCTAGCTGCATGGCATGGCGCAGCTCAAACACCCGATCGGGGTTGGGGGTGCGCAGCTTGGGGCGAATCTCGTTGAGGCTGGGCAGCTTTTCGGCGCGATCGCAGCCCCAGCCCGCTCGGCCAACTTCGAGCGATCGCAGCGCCTTTTGGAACGACTCCTGGAAGGTGCGACCGATGGCCATCGCCTCACCCACCGACTTCATCTGGGTGGTCAGGGTGTTGGAGGTGCCGGGGAATTTCTCAAAGGCGAACCGGGGAATCTTGGTCACCACATAGTCGATGGTGGGCTCGAAGCTGGCCGGGGTTTTCTTGGTGATGTCGTTGGAAATTTCGTTGAGGGTGTAGCCCACCGCCAGCTTGGCGGCAAACTTGGCGATCGGGAAGCCCGTCGCCTTGGAAGCCAGGGCCGAGCTGCGCGATACCCGGGGATTCATCTCGATCACGATGAAGTCGCCGTTGTCGGGGTTGACGGCAAACTGAATGTTTGAGCCGCCGGTCTCGACGCCGATCTCGCGGATGATCTTGATCGAGGCATCGCGCAGGCGCTGGTACTCTTTGTCGGTGAGGGTCTGGGCCGGGGCGACGGTGATCGAGTCGCCCGTGTGCACCCCCATGGGGTCAAAGTTTTCAATCGAGCAGATGATCACCACGTTGTCGGCCAGGTCGCGCATCACCTCCAGCTCGTACTCCTTCCAGCCCAGCAGCGACTGCTCGACCAAAATCTGCGACACCGGGCTGGCGTCGAGGCCCGAGCGGGCGATCATTTCAAACTCTTCCTGGTTGTAGGCGATGCCGCCGCCGGTACCGCCCATGGTGTAGGCCGGGCGAATGATCAGCGGAAAGGTGCCGATCTGCTGGGCGATCTCCTTGGCCTCGTCCATGGTTTCGGCCAAACCCGAGGGGCACACGGGCACCTCAATGCGGGCCATGGCCTCTTTAAATAGCTTGCGGTCTTCGGCCATCTCAATGGCTTCGAGCTTGGCCCCAATCAGCTCGACCCCGTAGCGCTCTAGCACCCCGGTTTTGGCCAGGGTCACCGCCAGATTCAGTGCCGTTTGGCCGCCCATGGTGGGCAGGCAGACATCGGGCCGTTCTCGCTCGATCACCCGCTCCACAATTTCGGGGGTCAGCGGCTCAATATAGGTGCGATCGGCGGTCTCCGGGTCGGTCATGATGGTGGCCGGGTTGGAGTTGATCAGCACCACCTCATAGCCCTCTTCCCGCAGCGCCTTACAGGCCTGGGTGCCGGAGTAGTCAAACTCACAGGCTTGGCCAATGACAATCGGCCCAGAGCCGATCAGCAGAATCTTTTTGATGTCATTGCGGCGGGGCATAGGCGGCGGGGGTGCTTACGAAAATCCAAATCATTCTAAGGGGTATTGGCAAGATCTGGCCGCCCAGGTTGAGACGATTGGGCCGGATTTACCGGGGCTGGGGGGCAATGTCAGTGTTTGGTGAACTTCAGCACCAGTCTGGCAGTTGCATGTGATCCGGTACATGTGACCCGGCAGGGCAAATGCCCTTGGCCCCTAGGGGTTGGCCGTTGTTGAGGTCTGGCTGCGATCTAGAGCTTCCCCCTTGTCATCCGCCGAGTCATCCGCCGAGTCATCCGCCGAATCATCCGCCGACGGCCCACACAGCCGCGCCGCTCGCACCGTGCCCAGCTGCCCCAGGGCCGCCAGATAGGCCTCTAGCTCACTAAACTCAGCCGAGTTGAGGCTGTAGTAGATCCAGCGACCATCTTGACGGGCGGAGATCAGCTTGGCCTCGCGCAGGGTTTTGAGGTGAAACGAGAGCTTAGACTGGGCGATTTCCATGCGATCGCGCAAATCACACACGCACATCTCCTGCGATCGCAGCAGCTCGATCACCTCCAGCCGCAGCGGGTCAGAGAGGGCCTTAAACTTGGCCAGGGTAGCGGTAGACGAAATGGTTTGCAGACCTAACGACATTGACTTGGGTGTTACAGAGGCTCCATCTAAGCGTAGCAGAGCCCCCACAGCCCATGTACGTCAACCGTACACCCCCCACCCCCACCCACCGATCACCTGAGCTGCACAGTCTACAGCTGAACAGTCTACAACTACACAGTCTACTCAACCGGATAGTAGACCGAGAGACCAGCGGGAATGCAGTGAATCTCTACCGCCGTAGTGCCCGCCAGATCGCCATCGAGCATCACTTTTTGCGGCGGGTTTGTCACTATCGTCAGGGTGCTAGAACGCAAACACTGCGCGGCATGGCTTTGGACGGGCCGATTTCTCACATAGGAGACCACCAGATCCCAGATAGCTCTGGCCATCCCCAGGTAGGTACTTGGTTTGACCACCGTGATATCCAGCAGACCATCCTGGGGCTGAATACATTCAGGTCCCTGGGCCAAGAGAGAGCTAAAGGGGGCAACATTGGCCACGGCGATCGCCACGGCATCCAGCTGCAATCGGTCTTGATCGGTTTCTAGGGTGGCCTGAAACGAGCCTTGTCTGCGGATCTGCCTAGCGCTAGCGATCGTATAGGCGAGGGGGCCAAACCGACTTTTTGTCTGCCGGTCGATCTGCTCTCTGGCCTCAGCCTCAAAGCCAATATCAATCTCTGCCAGCACAATTTGACCGTTACATCGGGCCACATCCACCGGCTGTGGCGCACCCTGGAGGATGAAATCACAGGCCGGGGAAACCTCCCGAGGAATTTGGAGCGCAGTGGCAAAGGCATTGGCGGTGCCCCGGGGAATCACCCCCAGCGGCGGGGCTTGACCGACCAGCGCCTCGGCAACCGCCGACACCGTGCCATCTCCCCCCGCCGCAATCACCACATCCGCCCCGGCTTCAACCCCCTGTTGGGCCAGTTGGGTGATATTTGTCTGCGGCTGAGTCTCATGGACAACCAGCTCAAAACTCGGCCTCAGCTTTTGACAAATCAGACTGAGATCACGCTGAGTATCGCTCTGCCCCGCCACCGGATTGAAGATGAGATGAGCTGATAACACCATGATTCAACAACCTCTAACCTGCAATCGCCCTAGTACTCTCTGGCGGAAGTAAGCCACCTATTTGCTAGGACGGAAACCCCTGTGTGTCCTAGCATCCCCTTTCATCCTTCTGCCTTCATCCTTCTGCCTTCATCCTTCTGCCTTCATCCTTCTGCCTTCATCCTTCTCCTAAGAAACACCTTGCGGAGACTGAGGTGGAGAATCCTTTGGAACCAGCTC
>RECJ01000238.1 GCA_007694115.1 Leptolyngbya sp. DLM2.Bin27
GCTAGTGCTGACAGCCACCCTGCTGATCGCTCTAGCTCCGCGTCTGGCCACTGCTCACTCCACTGCTTACTCCACCCCCATAGCTACAGCCGTGTCCCCTCAGCTACTCACCGACCCGTTTTTGCAGCACCCCACGCCGGGCGGGGTGCGAGTGGTGTGGTTTACCGAGTTTGAGGGCCAAAACCACCGGGTGCGCTGGGGAGCGCCCGCCCAGTCGATCCAAGCTCCCCAAGCTAATTTGCCCCATCAGGCCGCTGCTATCACCACTCGGCTTACCCGCAGCCGCGAAGATGGCGATTCTCGTTGGCAACGCCCCGATGGGGCTAACCTCGGCCCCACGGTGCCACGCCCCATCTGGCGGCACGAGGCTCTGGTGACTGGCCTGCCGCCGGGGCAGCGGGTGCCGTATCGAGTAGCTAGCACCGGGCCTGACGGCACCGAGGTCGAAAGCCAGATATTTACCTTGGCAGGGGCACCTCCCACCGGGCAGCCGCTGAAGATCTTACTCACCTCTGACCACCAAAATATGCCGATGACTGCGGCCAACCTGCAAAAGGTCGAAGAAACTATAGGGCGATTGGATGCGGTGTTTTTGGCGGGGGATTTGGTCAACATTCCCGATCGCGCTTCAGAGTGGTTTGACGACAGTCGAGGCAGCGGCTTTTTCCCCTGTTTGCAGGGTAAGACCAGCTATGCCCTAGAGCGCAATGGGCTCACCACCCGCTACCGGGGCGGTGAGCTGATTCAGCATGCGCCGCTGTTTGTGGCCCTGGGCAACCACGAAGTCATGGGGCGCTTTGCCGCCACCGCCCCGCTCAACCAGCAGTTTAACCAGCCTCGGCCCCGCGCGGCGGCCACAGCCCTCTACGAAGCCAATGCCGATCTATTTAATCCGACGGGCGACCCCGCCGTGCGCCGCCAGTGGATCATTGACAACTCTTTTAACACCACCACCTACGACGAACTTTTTAGCCTGCCGGTCAGCCCGGTGCCCAACCCCAATCGCCCCGAGACCACCAGTCACTACTACGCCACCAGCTTTGGCGATGTGCGCTTGGTCACCCTCTACGTCACCCAGATTTGGCGGCCCTTCAATCTATCGCCCACCACCCGAGGCCGCTACCAAGAGCGCGAGGCCGACCTCAATACGCCCCAAAACTGGGGCCACGGTCAGCACATTTTTGAGCCGATTGAGCCGGGTAGCTTGCAGTACCGGTGGCTGGAGCAAGAACTGGCCAGCGAAGCCTTTCGCCAGGCGAAGTACAAAGTGGTGATGTTTCACCACCCGCCCCACACCCTGGGCGACAACATCGTGCCCCCCTTTACGCCCCCGGTGCCCCACTATGACCGAGATAATGCTGGCCGGCTGGTGGCCCTGCGCTACCAGTACCCCCGCGCCCAGGATCAAATAATTGGCGACCTGGTGCCTCTGCTAGAGCAAGCCGGCGTTGATCTAGTGTTCTACGGTCACTCGCATCTGTGGAATCGGTTTGTCTCACCCCAGGGCACCCACTACCTCGAAACCTCCAACGTTGGTAACACCTACAACGCCTTTTGGCGAAATAGATTGCGCCCGGTGCCGCCCGAGACCATCGACGGGTCTACGATCACCTACTCCTCTGCTGACTATGTGGCCCAGGGTGACCCTAACGGCCTCGACCCCGTCGTGCCTACCCTTGCCCCTCGCCGCGATGACGACGGCAACCCGCTGCCCTACCTGGCTAGCAACGACATCACCGCGTTTAGCATTTTGGAGACCGAGACCGGCACGGTGAGTAGCTACTACTTTGACACGCGTCTGCCGGGGTCGGCGGTGGTGAAGTTCGACGAGTTTCGGTTGGGCGCAGCACAAAGATCAGGGAATCAGGCTGCTGCCCATTAGCCTGGCTCAGAAGGTGATATCTCTACCGTAATTGCACAATTGCTTCGCTATGCCTGACGATTTCTGCCCAAAGATAGGTAAAAACTAGGCGCTTTGGCCGCAAATTGTAAAGAAAAAGGCGTGATTATGGCCAACTCGATTGAGTTTAAGCTGTTTGCCCCCTACAACAACAGCGTTGTTCTGACCGGGTCTTTTACGGAGGGGCAAGACATTCCTTTAGAAAAGGGAGATGATGGCTATTTTCGCACCCAGGTTGACTTAGACGACGGCCAGTATGACTACAAGTTTCGGGTACAGTCTAAAAGCTTTTTTTTAGAACCCGATGAATGGATTGAGGTGATTGATCCGAAGGCTAAACATATAGACGAAAGTCATCAAACCGCCGTTATACATATTAAAGACGGCCTGCCCATTGTTGATAATTATGCTTGGCAGCACGACGATCAAGGGCTGCCGCAAAATGACGAGTTAATCATCTACGAGATTTTAGTCAGCGACTTTTCCGGTGGGGAAGATGATCCCAACCCCAGGGGACGATTGGAGCACATTGTCGGCAAGCTTGACTACCTCAGCGATTTAGGCATTAATGCCATTGAGCTGATGCCGATTCAAGCATTTCCTGGTGAGCATGGATGGGGTTACAACACCCATCACTACTATACCGTTGAGCCTTCCTACGGCACCAGCCAAGATTTAAAGCATTTGGTAGATGAATGTCACGCTCGGGGTATTCGCGTCATTCTAGACATTATTCTCAACCATTCTGGTTCTGAAGCTCCGCTGACCAAAATCGATTACACCTACTGGTATCGCCGCGACCCTAAGAACCCAGATCAAAACTGGGGGCCAGAGTTTGACTACGACCACTACGACGACCATCTCGATCTGTGCCCCGCCCGAGAATTTGTCAAAGATCTGCTCCACTTTTGGGTTGCGGAATATCATATCGACGGTTTTCGGTTTGACGCGGTCAGCCAGATGGGGCACTTTGACTTTTTAGGGCAATTGACCGATCAGACGAGCACACAGGCTCAACCCAAACCGTTCTACAATATTGGCGAACTGATTCCAGAATCTCCCGATGCCACCAATTTAGATGGCCCCCTCGATGGCTGCTGGCGCGATGGCTTTTTGCACCAGATTCGACCGCTACTGTGGGGCGATGAGACCGATATAGAGACGCTCAAAGAGCTGGTTGATGCCAAACGGGCAGGCTATTTAGGCGTTGTCAACGCCATTAACTACCTCAGCAACCACGACCACGATCGCATCATGGTGCAGTTGGCAAACCATGGCGTCTTTGATGAAGCTGCCTTTAAGCGGGCCAAACTTGGGGCCGTACTGGTGATGACGGCGATGGGCGTGCCTTTGATCTGGATGGGAGAGGAGTTTGGGGCCTATCAGCCTAAGACTCTGGAACCGGCCAAGATCAACTGGTCACTGCTGACCAACGATCGCAACCGTGACCTGATGGAGCACTATCGGGGTCTGATTCACCTGCGTAAAGACACCCATGCCCTACGCACCGAAAATGTTGAATTTTTTCACATAGATCCCGAGGGCAAAGTACTGGCCTACATTCGCTGGAATGATGGCGGCTCACGAGTGATTGTGGTGATCAATTTTTCAGATCACTACCGAGCAGATTACAAAATCTGCGACTTTCCCAGTGATGGCACTTGGCACGAATGGATCGGCGATTACGATATTGAAGTCCACGACGGAGTATGGATAACAGATCTGCCTGAATATGAAGCTAAGGTGCTGGTTTAACACCTTTGAGAGATTGCTTGATTGCTGAGTATGTACTGAGAATAGAGGCTTGTAATCTGAAAAATAGAATCGCACCCGAGAGGCACCATGGAAACACAAGAAAATCGACCAAGTTATGACAGTAATGATGTTCCCTATCCCAATATTCCACCGATTATCGACAGTCGTGCCACAGAATATTACGGCACTGGAATCACCAGCTCCGTAGCTATTTTTGGCCATCCGATTCACCCGATCATTGTGATTTTTCCGATTGCATTTCTCAGCGGCGTGGCGGGCACCGACCTGGGCTACTGGCTGACCCGAGGCGAGTTTTGGGCCCAGGCTTCGATTTGGCTGCTGGGGGTGGGGCTGCTGTCGGGGGTGGCTGCTGCGGTGGTTGGCATGTTTGATTTTGTGCGCATCCCCAGGGCGCGCAGCCGTCAGGCTGGGTGGTTGCACATGGGGCTGAATGTGGCGGTACTGGTCTTGAGCATTGGCAATTTTGCCCTGCGATTGGCTAACCCCGAGACGAGTATTTTGCCGACTGGATTGATTTTGTCTTGGGTTGTGGCTACGCTGCTGCTAGTCAGCGGTTGGTACGGCGGCGAACTGATGTTTCGTCATAAGGTGGGCATCGTGGGGCCGGGTGAAACTCACGTTTGAGATCGCTCTAAATGAGTTTCACACGATGCCGGGATTGAGTGGGTGAAGCGACTGAGGAATTGCTGATGAGGAATTGCTGAGGCGATCGCAGCTGGTTTATACCCGGCGGCGTGCGATCGCACGCCGCCAGCAGGTGGGTCCGACCGCCGCCAGCCTGGGGGATTGCCAAGCTTCCCTGGTGGCAGCCCGTGAATCCTAACCAGCTATCCCCCTCAGAGTACTAGCGCCGATTGGGCTGGGCAAACACCGTTTGCCCCTACGCAAGCTGCCTGTTTGGCATCGGGGTTATACGATTCGGATTTGGTATGACCGATGGGTATGGTTTACGGTTTATGGCTTGCCGTAAACCGTAAACTCCAACTCCTATGCCCCCATCGCTCAAGACCCAAACGGCTCAGGCTGCAGGGCGAGTTGTCTGCCAATCACCTCGTAGAGTCGATCTGAGATCAGGGTGTGGGCCTCGTCGGTCAGACTGGTTGGGCTTTGAAACGCCTGCCCAACAAAATCTTCGTAGAGTGGGTAGAGGTTTAAGACCTCGGCATTGGCCGACCTGGCTCCGGCCTGGTTCGCGACTGTGGCGAGACCCGCAAACCCTGTGCGCATCTGCTCTAGATAGGCTGCCTCTAGCTCGGCCACGATGGCAGATTCTGCGGGAGTCAGAGCCTCGGGCTGGCGGGTAGAAATTTCTGGCTCAACGGCAATAATCAACCGCTTTTGGTTAACCGAAGCCCAGTTCACCATCTGCTGGAGGTTGTCGCCATAGCGCTGCAGGCGCTGATCGAGATCGGCGGAGTCGCTCGGCAGGCGATCGCTCAAGGTCGCTTCGGCGGCGGCGGCATAGAGATTGAGCGGCTCAGATAGCTGTGGCTCTGGCTGCTGTCCGCCGAGACTGTAGTACCTAATCGCCTGCACTAAGTAGAGCTGATTAAACCAGTCGTGAGTCCGTTTGCTCAGGTCAGCCCGCCACGACGGGCCACCCTCGGTCAGCTGTTGATCTAGACCCGGCACATCGGCTCCCAGGTGAGTACTGGGCAACATCAGGTCGGCGTAACCACCGAAGGCGATCACAAAGTCGGGGCTGTAGGCGGCTACGCGGTGCATCAGCAGAGCCAGTTCGTTACCCGAGGCATAGCCTGGTACGGCGGCATTGATCACCCGATACTGCCCATCGCGAATCCGTGGGGTCAGGGCCAGCACTGCTTGCACCTGGTCAGCTCGGAAGGGCAGCACGCTAGGCTGAAACTGGTCGGGGTTGGCTCGCTGCTGGGCGACTTGGTCGTTGAGGCGGGTCTCTAGCTGGCTGGCAAAGGTGGTCTGGTCGCCAGTGCTCAGTTGACCAAAGGCGGTGGAGCCACCTAAGACAAAAATTCTGATTTCCCCGGTTTCCTTGGCGCGGGGCACGGCTTCTAGATCTCGAAAGCCGTTTTCGTTGATCTGCCAAAAGCTGCTCTGCTGATCGCCCGCCAGGCGATAGCCGAGCAGGGGGTCACGGATGGCCTGTAGCTCACCGCCGTCGGGTAAGCCCACGTAGGGTTGCCCCTGCCCGCTGACAAACCGCAGCCGATAGGAGTCGATCAACGTTGAGGTCTGATTGGTGGTGAAGCGATCGCTAGCGCCCGTGGCGTGGGTGACAAACCGCGTTAAAAACTCTAGCCCAACCGGAATGCCCAACACCAGCAGAAGCACCAGCACCCACCGCAAACGGGAGCGCGCAGCTTTCTTCTTGTAGGGGTAATTGTATTGGTAACGGTTGTACATAAACCTCGCCATCGTTAAGTCGTACAGGTCAAAACACAAATGAGCAGCTTGATTGTAGGCGATCTCTGTCTGCTCAGTGCCTCTATTCAGCCCCTCCATTCACGGTTCACGACTATAGAAACTTAGTGTCCTAGCAAGAAAACATATCTAGATTGGCGAGATTCAGCCTAGAACCGGCTAGTCACTGCGATATTCTATGTTTAGAAGCTCAACCAGTGCGATATGTTCCACAACGGCAAAAATCAGCGGCAAAATCTTCAATTTTCTAACCTTGGGCAGAGGCCTTGAAAACCCGAGGGACTCTGACTACAACTAATTAGTCAGTAGGCAGCCCAAATTAAACGATGCTGTAGGGTATGTTGTGGCGACAGCCCGATGCACCGTTAGGGGTGACTCCGGTGCGTTACGCCTGGCCCTGGCGCTACGAATAGTGGAGATCCTCTACTGCGATCCTCTGCCTACTAGGGCGTAAACTCCTAGGGCAGCTGGTCAATCGCAGGGCCTCAAGCCAGAATTGAGCCTAGCATCTGGGCTAAGTCACGCATTCATTATTGAAATTTATCAATCGCTAATAAAAGTTTAATTGGATTAAGTCAATTGACCCCTTCCATTTTGGTACGGGTATTGGCTAAACTCTACTTCTAAATAAACATAGGCTTAAATCTATCGTCGAATGTTCTCGATTAGCTTGAGTCAATCGAAAGGCTGATTTGCTGGGGTGGTGACTGGTTTGCTTCCCCCCGCCCCCAAGCCGAGTATTCTATGTCCTGCTGCCCGAGGATGGCCCGTTATGACCCCAATTCTTGCCCAGACCAGCTGGCTAATCCCCCTCTACCCGCTGCTGGGGGCGCTGCTGACGATTCCCTGGTCGCCTGCCTTTGTGACCCGCACGGGGCCACGCCCGGCGGGCTACATCAATATTTTGATGACAGCGCTGGCGTTGAGCCACAGCCTGCTGGCGTTTTTGGCCTTTTGGGGCAAGTCGTCGCCGCAGTTTTTCTTTGCGCCATGGTTGCAGGTGTCGGGTCTAAATCTCACCATTCCCCTAGAGGCCTCGGCGATTACCCTGGGGGCCTGCGTGCTGATTACCACGCTGAACCTGCTGGCCCAGGTCTACGCCGTGGGCTATTTAGAGATGGACTGGGGCTGGGGCCGCTTTTTTGCCATGATGTCTCTGTTTGAGGCGGGCCTGTGCGCCCTGGTGCTGTGCAACTCGCTGCTGTTTAGCTACATGCTGCTGGAGATTTTGACCCTGGGCACCTACTTATTGGTGGGCTTTTGGTACAACCAGTCGCTGGTGGTGAGCGGGGCGCGGGACGCATTTTTGACCAAACGGGTGGGCGACCTGGTGCTGCTGATGGCGGTGCTGGCGATCTATCCCCTGGCCCACACCTGGGACTATCGGGAGCTGGCGGCCTGGGCGCAGACGGCCAATGTCGATCCGGGCTTGATGACGCTGATCGGCATTGGGCTGATTGCAGGGCCAATGAGCAAGTGTGCCCAGTTCCCTCTGCACCTGTGGCTAGATGAGGCCATGGAAGGGCCGCTGCCCAGCACCATTTTGCGCAATGCGGTGGTGGTGACGACGGGGGTGTGGGTGCTGGTGAAGCTGGAGTCGGTGATTGCGCTGTCATCGACGGCGAGTGCGTTTGCGATCGCAGTGGGTTCCGTTACCGCCATCGGTGCAACCCTGATCTCCGCCGCCCAGATCGATATCAAGCGGGTGCTCTCATACCTCAGCAGTGCCTATATGGGGCTGATGTTTGTGGCGGTGGGAGCCCACCTGCCGGGGGTGGCGCTGCTGCTGGCTCTGGTCTACGCCTTGGGCATGGCCACCTTGGTGATGGGCGCAGGCTCGATCATCGTCAACATCACCACCCAAGATTTAACCCAGATGGGTGGTCTCTGGAGTCGTCGTCCGGTGACGGCCATGGCGATGATTGCCGGGGCTGCTGGGTTTGTGGCCCTGCCTCCCCTGGGCGGCTTTTGGGCGATGCTGGCGCTGGTGTCGGGGCTGTGGGACGAGCAGCGGGGCCTGCTGGTGGCGCTGGTGCTGCTGGTCAACTGGCTCACTGCCTTTAGCCTGGCGCGTATGCTGGGGCTGATCTTTGCGGGCCAGACCCAGCAGATGACCACCCGTTCCCCCGAGCCGATTTGGCTGATTGTGCTGCCGATGGCCATGGTTGCCGGCTTTACCCTGCACTTGCCCCTGGTTATGGGCCAGCTCAACCTGCTGCCCACCTGGGCCGTGGTCAGCCAAGACATGGCCCTACTGCTCACCTGGTCAAGCCTCCTCGGCGCGGCGGTGGGCACCCTGCTCTACGTCAACCGCATGGTTGAAAACCCAGCCGGGTTGATGAAAAAGCCGCTGCAAAATCTGCTGGCCTACGACTTCTACACCCCTAAGCTCTACCGCAACACCTTTGTGCTGGGGGTTGACCTGCTGTCGCGCCTGACCGACTGGCTCGATCGCTACGTGGTCGATGGCCTGGTCAACGCTATCGGTTTAGCCTCGCTATTTAGCGGCGAAACCCTCAAGTACGGCAATACCGGACAGCTTCAGTTCTATGTGCTAACCATTGCTCTGGGCGTCGCCGGGTTGGGGGTGCTGATGAACTGGGCCGCGCTGACGGCGCTGTTTTAGACAGGTTTGAGCTTTGAATTCTTCGCGAAGAATTCAAAACTCAAACCTTAAAACTCAAACCTTAAAACTCAAAGTTCTCCTGCACTCCCATGCTCACCCCTCTCCTACTCATTCCCCTCCTCGGGGCGATCGCCCTCGCCTGCTGGCCCGGTCTGTCAGCCAGGCAGGCCCGAACGGTGGCCCTAATCACCGCCAGTGCGGCGCTGCTGTGGACGATCGCGCTGTTCAATCGGTTCGACCTCTCCTTTGGCGGCTTTCAGTTCCACGAGTATCTGCCCTGGCTGCCCTTTTTGGGGCTCAACTACGAGCTCAGCCTCGACGGTCTCTCGCTGCTGATGGTGGCGCTCAACAGCCTGCTTACCTGGATTGCAATCTGGAGCAGTAATCCAGAAATTGAGCGGCCTCGGCTGTTCTACAGTTTGCTGCTGTTGGTCAGCGCCGGGGTGGCGGGGGCCTTTGTGGCCCAAAACCTGATGCTGTTTTTCTTGCTCTACGAGATCGAGCTGGTGCCCCTGTACCTGCTGATTGCCATCTGGGGCGGCGAGAAACGGGCCTACGCCGCCACCAAGTTTTTGCTCTACACGGCGCTCTCGGGGGCGCTGATGCTGGCGGGCTTCCTCGGCACGGTGTGGCTCAGCGGTGCAGAAGACTTTACCTACCACGCCGTCATGGGTCACGATTTGCCGCTGGTGTGGCAGGGGATCTTGCTAGGGCTGCTGGTGGTGGCCTTTGGCATCAAAATTCCCCTGGTGCCGTTTCACACCTGGCTGCCCGATACCTACGTGGCGGCCAATACCCCGGTGGCCATGATGCTGGGGGGCGTGCTGGCCAAGCTCGGCACCTATGGCCTGCTGCGGTTTGGTCTGGGCCTATTTCCCGATGCCTGGGCGCAGTTTTCACCCTACCTGGCGGGGTGGGCGGCGGTGAGTGTGCTCTATGGAGCCGTGACGGCGATCGCCCAAAAGGATATCAAGCGCATGGTGGCCTACAGCTCCATTGGCCACATGGGCTATGTGCTGCTGGGGAGCGCGGCCATGACTGACCTGGCCCTGACCGGGGCCGTTAGCCAGATGGTTTCCCACGGCTTGATTCTGGCAATTTTGTTTCACCTCGTGGGGGTGATCGAGGCCAAGGTCGGCACCCGCGATCTCGATGTGCTAAACGGGCTGATGAACCCGGTGCGGGGGCTGCCCATGGTCAGCGCCCTGCTGGTGCTCGGCGGCATGGCCAGTGCGGGCATCCCTGGTCTAGTGGGGTTTGTCACCGAGTTTCTGGTGTTTCAGGGTAGCTATGCGGTGTACCCAGTGCAGACCCTGCTGGGGGTGATTGGCACCGGCCTAACGGCGGTGTATTTTGTGATTTTGCTCAACCGCACCTGCTTTGGGCGGCTGGATAATGCGATCGCCTATTTCCCTAAGGTCACTTTCTCCGAAAAGCTGCCGGCCTACGTCCTGGCTGGGCTAATTCTGTTCCTCGGCATTCAGCCCAACTGGCTGGTGAAGTGGGGCGAACCCACCGCCAGCGTCATGGTGGCGGCGATCCCGATGCCGCAGGTGTTGGCAGACGAAGTAATTGAGGAATTGCCGATGGCGATCGCCCCCGACGAGCCTATGCCCTTCCCCGTCGCCGCCCTGCCCTCCCCACCTCTCCCGTAGGGTGTGTCCGCGCAGCGATGCACCCTACTCCTAAGCGTTCATCATCCATCTACTCCCTTGCTCCCACCATGCCCACCCTCACCAAAACCCCCCAAACCCTGATCCCTCCGTCTACCCACCCCCACGCTGACGTCATTCATCGCCTAGAGGCGGGCGGCTCGATGCTGCCCGACACTCCAGAAAACCTAATGCAGATCATCGGCATCTACAAGGCCTACGCTGTGCCGATGGATTTTTACTGGCGCGATCTGCTCTACATTGCCGAGCGGGTGTTTCTCAACCCGGTGCCCGCCTTTAAGTACTTTTTGCCGCAGGAATATCTGGATCTGCCCAACCACTACGCCGGGGATACCGCCGATCTGCGGATCTGGCGGGGCGAAGCCACGGCCCATCCTGAGCTGCTGGAATTTATGGCTCAGGGCGAACTCAAGCGGAAGCTGCCCAAGCTATTCCACCATCTCTGGCACGATCGCATCAATATGGAGTTTGCCGAAGCCTGTATGCAGGCCATGCTGTGGCACCAGGACATGGGCGGGCGGTTCAACGACTATTTGTACACCGAGGAGTACAAGGGGGCGTGCGATCGCGCCATCCGCGCCTACTTCAAAGGCAACCCGGCCATGCTGGGGCTGCACAAACTCTTCCCCGAGATGTTCTACGAAAAGTGCCGTGAACTCTCCTACTATTCCAACCTGGGCCTGTTTTGGGAAGTGATGGCTCCGGTGTTTTTCGAAATGTCGGATATCTATGACGAGGGCGGCTTTGCGGGGGTACCCGACGCCATGAACTTCCTGGTCAACGGCATCTTCGCCGTCGCCGGTCGGCCCATCTACCACCACGTCTACGTGGGTGACGAATGCTTTGAGCTAATTCCCAAATCCTGTGGGTTTACCTGGCTCTATGAAGCGGCCCTGCCCTACGTTGAAGCCGTCTTCTACCGCACAGCCCCCTTCCGGGGCACCAAATCCTACAACGCCCAGGCCGGGCAGGTGCCCGAAGACCAAAACGACTTCCACTACGGCATTCTCTACGCTGATGTTTTTCCCGTCGGCAGCGCGGGTATTCCCCCCACGCTGCTGATGCAGGATATGCTCCACTTTTTGCCTCCCTATTTGCAGGAATATTACCAGCAGCACTGCCGGGGCGAAGACGACCAGCTGATCCAGCTGGGGGTTACCTTTCAGCGCTCGATGTACAACGTTACCTCAGCCGTGATCCAAGCCCTGCGCGCTGCCCTACACTACCCGCTAGATGACCAAAATCCTCGCCACCTAATGGTCAACCGCCAATTCTTCGAGGCCCAGATCGATCGTTTTGTGCGCCCCGAAGCCAGGCTAAGGGATGTTCAGAGCCAGGAGTATCGTTAGATACCAGATCCCAATCCATTAGATCCCAGGGTGCTTTAAGCACCCTGGGATCTGCTTCCCCCGCCCCCTCGCCATCCCACCACCCCAACCATGCCCACCATCGTTGATATTGCTGTTAACACCGCCGGCTTCTCTACCCTAGTCGCCGCCGTTCAGGCCGCCGGATTGGTCGAAGCGCTGCAAAGCCCTGGCCCGTTTACGGTTTTTGCCCCCAACGATGCCGCCTTTGCCAAGCTGCCCCCCGGCACGGTGCAAACCCTGGTGCAAAA
>RECJ01000143.1 GCA_007694115.1 Leptolyngbya sp. DLM2.Bin27
ACCCAACAGCAGTAGGCCTTGTTGGGTTCTGCTATCGCGCCACCCAACCTACAAGTTAAGGCTTGACAGACCACTAGCCCCCTGGCATACAAAAGATCCCCTTTCTGCCTTCTGCCTTCTGCCTTCTGCCTTCTGCCTTCTGCCTCCTGCCTTCTGCCTTCTGCCTTTCCCTACTACCCCCGATTCAACCAATCGCGCTGGTGCTGCCAAAAGCGCTGCCACCAGTCGGGCGGCTCAACCTTGGGGCCGTCGTGCTCGGTGGGGCGGTCGCTGGGGCCATCGACCACCAGGCTGCCCACATAGTCGGCATCGGCGTAGACCCGGTCGATCTGCTGGCGAATCTCGGCCAGGTCGGCCTCCGACACCACGCCATTGCTGGTGGCCTTGTAAAACTGCACCGTCACCCGAATTGGGTAGGCGGGGTCGCGCTCAATCGCCAGGTTATCGATTTCGGTGAATGGCCCCTCGACATCGCCGTGGCCGATCACCGCCGCCTCCACATCGCTGGGGGCGCGGCTGCTCTCCACACTAGGGGCCGCTAGGCTCATAATCTCGTTGTCAAAGGATGATTGCGCCATTGGTGCCCGCTGCTTGAGCGGCACCTGAATCAGCAGCACCATATTGAGGCCGTCGGTGTCTGCGGCTACGGTCATCTCCTCCCCAGGCCGAGTCGTATTCTCCCCAGGACTAGGTTCAAACTCGCTCAGGCGCTGCCCCGTAAAGCTGGCCCGCTCGCCGTTTTTGTTAAAAAACAGCCGCTGGCCCCAGGTGTGCCCGGCCTCAAAGCCGTCGCGCTGGTTGTCGATCACGGTGACGCTGGTGCCCTCGCGGGTAGCTAAAATCGTCAGCACCGCCGGGTCGCCGGGGCGCGACTGGTAGTTAAACAGCACCGGGTTAAAGGTGGCCAGCCCCGCCTGGGGAATCGGCAAAAAGCAGGCCTGGGCGCTGACCAACACATGGCTGTCGCGGGCCGGGGCCAGCAGCGATTGCCCCCGCCCCGCCCACGACCCCGGTTCGTGCAGATGGCTGCGCAGATCCCCCAGCAGATCGCCCAGGGCCACCCGGCGCAGGTCTTCGCCCTTTTCATTGCCCACCAGCACGTAGAACTTATCGAGGGGAATGTCGGCGCTGAGGTCGGCAAAGTTGGGGTGGCGAATGACCGGCATTAGGTGCAGCTGGTGCCGCCCGGTGTCGGGGTCTTGCTGCTGCACCTGAATGGTCATATCGCTGATGTTGGGGCCGACCGCCGAGCCGTAAAATCGCCCGGTGTCTTCCCAGGTGACGTTGAGAATATTGAGCCCTAGGGCCTCGGCCAGTCGGCGGGCTACGGGGCCTTGCACCATCGCCTGGGTGCGCTCGATCACCTGGCGATCGCGGTTGAATTGTTGGCGCTGCTGGTGGTGTTGCACAATCGGCGGTGTTGGAGATAGCTCTGGTGCCACCCTATCCGCTGCCTGCAGGCTGGGCGCAGCCAGGGCGGTGGCCATCGACATTACCCCCAGCAACCACCAGACTCCCAGCGGGCGTCCTATGACTGGGCGTTTCATTTCTCTATGTCCCATGCTCAGGCTCCCAACGCTATGCCCTTAACCTACACGAGGGGGCAGGCCGGGTCGGGATGGTTGCAAAAACTGAAACTCGATGGAAAGGTAAGATCAGCTTCAGCCGTTAGCCAGTGCCACCGGAGCAAGCCGTGTCGCCAGGCTACCGGTATCTCCCCCCCCGCCCCTATTATTCGCCCCCTGTGACCAATCCTGCTGTGACCGACCAGCCTTTGACCCAATTTGTGCTCTACAGCAAGCCCGGTTGCCACCTGTGCGAAGGGCTCGAAGAAAAACTTGCCGCCGCCCGCCACCTGCCCTTTGAGCTAGAAGTGCGCGACATCACCACCCGCGACGATTGGTTTCAGCGCTACCAGTACGAAATTCCGGTGCTCTGCCAGGTGACTCAGGCAGAATCTGGCCCCCAAGAAATGCCGCTGCCGCGCCTGTCGCCTCGGGCACCCCAGGCCAGGGTGGAGCAATTGATACAGACTTATTTGGGGCAGAGTAAGGCAGAATAGGTCAACTTCAATCATGTGAGGAGTTGCTGACATGAAGCTGCGCCAACTGCTTAAGGGCTTGCCCGCCGGATTGATCGACGCCGAGTTTGCCCTAGCCGAGGGCAAAGACCCCGAGATCAAGGGCCTCTGCACCAATTCCCACGCCTGCCAACCGGGGGATATGTTTATCGGCATGCCGGGCACGCGGGTCGATGGCGGCGAATTTTGGCCCAGCGCCATGGCGGCGGGGGCGGCGGCGGCGCTGATTTCAGCCCCAGCCCTCCAGGCCCGTCCGGCGCAGCAGAGCGATTGCGTGGTGCCGATCACCGATATGTCGGTCGCCTGTGCGGCGGTAGCGGCCAAATTTTACAACTACCCAGCCCAGCAGATGGGGCTGGTGGGAGTGACGGGCACCAACGGCAAGACCACCACCACCCACCTGATCGAACACCTGCTGCTAGCGGGTCACCAGGCCACGGCCCTGCTGGGCACCCTCTACACCCGCTGGCCAGGGCATCAGCAGACCGCCCTCTACACCACCCCCTTTGCCGTCGAGCTGCAAGCTGAGCTAGCCCAGGCGCGGGATGCGGGCTGCCGCTACGCGGTGCTTGAGGTCAGCTCCCACGCCCTGGCCCAACGGCGGGTGTGGGGCTGCCCCTTTGAGGTGGCGGTGTTTACTAACCTGACCCAAGACCACCTCGACTATCACCACGACATGGAGGCCTACTTTCAGGCCAAGGCGCTGTTGTTTAGTGAGGCCTATCTGGCGGGGCGAGCCGTGGTGAATATTGACACGCCCTACGGTGAGCAGCTGGTGGCTCAGCTGCCCCCAGAGCGGCTGTGGACCTACAGCACCCAAAACCCTCAGGCCGACCTCTACACGGGTGACTTGACCTACCAGGCCAACGGTGTCACCGGCAGGCTCACGACCCCGGCGGGCACGGTGCCCTTTAGCTCACCACTGGTGGGGCAATTTAACCTAGAGAATTTGCTGGCAGCGGTGGGGGCAGCCCTGCACCTGGGGGTTGATCTAGAGACGATTGCGGCAGCGCTGCCGGGCTTTGGCGGCGTGCCGGGGCGGATGGAGCAGGTAAAAGTGTCTGAGACCCAAGACATCAGCGTGATTGTGGACTACGCCCACACCCCCGATAGCCTGAAGAGCTCTTTGCAGGCGGCGCGGCCCTTTGTGCCGGGGCGGCTGATCTGCGTGTTTGGCTGTGGCGGCGATCGCGATCGCACCAAGCGCCCCCAAATGGGTCGCATTGCCTACGACCTAGCCGACGTGGTGGTGGTCACCTCCGACAACCCCCGCACCGAAGACCCCCAGCAGATTTTGCGCGATGTGGTGGCGGGCATACCGACCACCCTAGGGGCAGATCAGGTGGTGTGCGATCGCGCCACTGCGATTCAGGCGGCCATCGCCATGGCTCAGCCAGGGGATGGCATTTTGATCGCAGGCAAAGGCCACGAAGACTACCAAATTCTCGGCACCGAGAAAATCCACTTTGACGACCGCGAGCAGGCCCGCCACGGTCTCGAAAAGCGGTATACGAGCTAACATTTGCGCCCTAGATGGCGGGGTTATGTGAAAACACACAAAATTCTTTCCGTCATAGTCGGTGGTTAAAGATACCCTAGTAGGTACTAGTGCTGATCTACTATGCGATTGGCATCCGGTTGGTTCTAGCCTGGCCTGGCCCCTTGGAGCACTATGCAGTTTTCCCAAGAACAAGAGGTGTCGCTGTACCGGCTTCTACAGCTCAGTGCGGCCTCGCCAGACTACATTCAGGTTAAACCCAAGGGGTTTAAGGCAATTTTGCAATCCACCGTAGAATTTCTTGAAGCCCAAGACATTCAGGCGCACCTGCTGGTGAAATTGCCCGTTAGCCCGGCCTGGAACGAAGACATTGTGCGCTACAGCCAGGGGCTAGCAGCACCCTACTGCATCTTTCGGTTTTTGCAGCCCGACCCCGATGGGGCTCCGGCTGCTGGGGCCGGGGGCAATCAGGTGGTTGTGCCTTTGCTCAACGGCCAAACCTGGCGGGGTGACTATTTTCTGCTGGTGCAGTCTGAGACCTTTGCCGTGATGGTTGTGGCTCACCGCATTCAGCCGCTGTCGGCGTCGCCCCTGGCCAACGGTCAGCGACCAACACAAGGGATCGACCATGACCCCGACGACGATGAGGGGATCGAGGTGGCGGCAACGCGCTCGTCGTATTTATCGGTATGCTGCTCGCTCAACCCCAACCTGGTGGCAGCGGCCATGCGGGCCATTGGTCATGCCATTGCCCAGGGGGTGGTCAACGGCGATATTGAGGCCGCCACAGCCGAATGCCTATCCCAGTCTGGGCTGGGGCAAACTGCGGTCGAGCCCGCCCTGGTCGATCGCTGGCTCAACTGGCAGCTCAAACGCCAAGAACACCTGCGCCAGCTGGCCTCTACCTATCGCCGCCAGGCCCTGAGCACAGCCAGCTTATCATCTCAAAACGAAGTTCTGATGAATACCCTGCGGTTGAAGGATGACTTTCTCAACACCGTTGGCCAAGAACTGCGCACCCCCCTTACCACGATCAAGACCGCCCTGACGCTGCTCGACTCGCCCCACCTCAAGCCGACCCAGCGCCAGCGCTACATGGAGATGATTGGCCACGAGTGCGATCGCCAGAGCGCCCTAATCAGCGGCGTGCTCAACCTGTTGCAGGTCGAAACCAGCCTCAAGCAAACCCAGCTCACGCCGCTCAACCTAGCAGAAACCGTACCTCCGGTGGTCAGCACCTACCAACCCCTAGCCGCAGAAAAGGGCATTCGGCTGACCTACACCATTCCCGGCCAGGTGCCAGCGGTGAGCTGCCCCGACAGCTGGCTGCGGCAAATTATGATTCACCTGCTCAACAACAGTTTGAAATATACCCCCAGCGGTGGCCGGGTCTGGGTCACCGCTCGCAAAGCCAGGGAATATGCCGAAATCGAAGTGCGTGACACCGGCATCGGCATTGCGGCCAGCGAGCTGCCTTGCATCTTCGATCACTTCTATCGAGGGCGCAATCTCCCCCCCAACGCCATCGAGGGCGCTGGGCTAGGGCTGTCGATCGTGCGGCAGCTGCTGCTCTACTGCGGCGGCAATGTGGTGGCCCGTAGTCAGCCGGAAGAGGGCACGACGATGGTGGTGCGGCTACCCATTCACCAGGGTTAGGGTGAGCGGCATTTACTATCGATTTTTTCGATAGAATGGTTAACTGGCGCTAATGGATGCTCGCCGCTGCGATCGCTAGAATCCCAATCAATAGACCCCTAGGCCTGCATCGCAGCTTTTGCCGTGACCTTACCGACCTCCGCCACCCCGGGCCAGCCCAGCCAGGCTAGCCTAGGCCCACTCTACGCCCTGTTGGCCTATAGCACCTGGGGGCTGCTGCCCATCTACTGGAAGTTGTTTGGCGCTACCCCGGCCGTGGAGGTGCTCAGCCACCGCATGATCTGGTCAGCGGTGTTCTTGGTTGGCATTTTAGTGGTGCAGCGGCGGCTGGGCGATTTGTTCGAGCTGCTCAAGTCGCCGCGCCAGGTCTTGGTACTGCTGCTCACCGCCAGCCTGCTGACCTTTAACTGGGGGCTATATATCTACGGGGTCAACAGCGATCGCGTGGTCGAGGCCAGCCTGGGCTACTACATCAACCCTCTCGTGACCGTGCTGCTGGGGTTTGTGTTTCTCAAAGAGCGGCTACACAAAATGCAGCAGGTGGCCGTGGCCCTGGCGGTGGTGGGGGTGGTCTATTTTATCTGGCAGCTGGGCACCGTGCCTTGGATTGCCCTCAGTCTGGCGATTTCGTTTGCCTTCTATGGGCTGCTGCGTAAGGTGGTGGCGGTAGCCCCCCTGGTGGGCCTGGCGGTCGAAACGTTACTAATTACGCCGATTACGCTGCTGTTTGTGGGCTGGTTAGGGGCTACGGGGCAGGGACGGTTTGGCGAGAGCCTGCCCCTGACGCTGCTGTTTGTAGCGGCTGGGGTGGCCACCTCAATGCCGCTGCTGTGGTTTAACAACGCCGCCAAACGGCTCACCCTGGCCAGCCTGGGCTTTTTTCAGTACCTGGCCCCGTCGCTGTCGCTGCTGCTGGGGGTGTTTGCCTACGGCGAGCCCTTTACCCCCGTGCATTTGGTTACCTTTGGCTGCATTTGGGCGGCGCTGGGGCTGTATTCGGTGACGGCGCTGCGGATCAGGCGGTAGGTGGGTAGGTAGGTAGGTGGGTAGGGGCAAGCGGCGTTTGCCCAAGGGGACTGTAAACAACCGTAGGGTGGAATGGCACTGAAATAAGCTGAAATCAACCCTTGCAAATCGCCGAAAGCCCTGATCTGCCCTAGGGTGGGCACTGCCCACCAGGCTTAATTCAGTGCCATTCACCGTAGGGTGAATCCGCACGGCGATGCACCATTCTCGGGGCTAACGCCAGTTCTCACGCCGCTGCAAGGGGTTCATCAATTCGTTGAGCCCCTCCCCCACCAGCGACAGCCCCGTCACCATCAGGGTCAGCGCCAGCCCCGGAAACAGCGCCGTCCACCAGATGCCCGTGGGCAGCGCGTCTAGGGCCTGACGAATGTCGGCTCCCCACTCGGGCACCTGCTCGGGCAGCCCCAGCCCCAAAAAGCCCAGCCCCCCCAGCACCAAAATGGCGTCGGCGGCGTTGAGGGTAAACAGCACCGGCACGCTCTGAATCACGTTGAGAAACAGGTAGCGGGTCAGCACCACCCAGGTACTGGCCCCCATGGCCTGGGCGGCTTCGATAAATAGCTCAGTCTTAACGCTGACGGTGTGGTTGCGCACCACCCGGTAGTACTGGGGAATGTAGGCAATGCTGAGGGCGATCGCCGCATTCAGCACGCCGCGTCCCACCACAAAGGCCAGGGTGACTGAGAGCAACAGCCCCGGCAGGGTGTAGATCGTATCCATAAAAAATAGCAGGGCGCGGTCGAGCCAGCCGCCCAGGTAGCCGCTGACCATGCCCAGGGGCACGCCAATGGCCACACTCAGCAGGGTGGCCAGCAGCACCACCTGCCAGGCCGCGCGGGTGCCAAACAGGGTGCGAGCAAACACATCGTAGCCCTGGCGGGTGGTGCCAAACCAGTGGTCGCCGCCGGGGGGCTGGTGAATCGGGTTTTGCAGGGCGGTGGTGGGGTCGGCTAGCCAGCCCCAGCTGGCCAGCAGCGGGGCCAGCAGGGCGATCGCCACAAACCCCAGGGTGATGGCGATGCCCACCCACATCAGCACCACCGAGACGCTGGCGGCAGACTTGGCGGCGGGGTGGCGCAGCAGGGGCGATCGCGGAGTGGTGGCCATGGCAGCACAGTACAGAATGGAGCTTTATTATGCCAGAGTGGTGGGCGGCGGCTGGCCGAGGGGCAATGACCGCCGGCCATTGGCGATTATTCTGGCAATTCTCTGGGGCGCAGCGGAACTCGCTGCCGGGATTGCCATAATGACTATAGCGGCTGCACTATAGCGGCTGCGATCGCACTGCCGACATATCTACACCATGCCAGCCGCCACCCTGCCCCTGGAGAGATCGATGACCCTGACTAACTCTGCCCCAGTTCTCCCCTCGTCTCAAGTGCTAGAAGATGCCGCTTTAGCGGCGGCGCGGCCCGAGGCCAAAGCGGTGGTAGCGGCGCTGCTAGCCGCCGAGCAACAGACCAAAAAGCAGCGGCAGCAGATCGCCCCCGAGGCTCTGCTGGGTACCTGGCGGCTGCGGTTTACGGCCCCTAAACAGCCTGCCTACAAAACTAAACAGCCCAGCGGCAAAGGGTTTTACCTGCCGCGCCTAGCGGCGGCCACCCTGGCCTTTAGCCGCGACGCCGACACCGCTGACCGGCTGACCATTCAAAACCAGCTCCAGGTGGGGCCGCTGAAGCTGCGGTTTACCGGGCCAGCCAAATTTTTGCCCAAAAAAAATCTGCTCGCCTTTGACTTTGTGCGGGTGCAGCTGTGGGTGGGCAATCTGCCCCTAGTCAATCTTTCCCTGCGGGGCAAAGTCGCCAAAGACAGCAGCTTTGCGGCTACCCCCGTGGGCCAGCTGCCGTTTTTTGCCTTCTTTGCCGCCGAGGACGACTATGTCGCTGCTCGGGGGCGGGGGGGTGGTTTGGCCCTGTGGGTCAAAGCCTAGTCTGGGGCACAAAAGGCCCACAAAAAAGGACAGGCGATCTGTCCTTTGGGGAGATACGTTGTTGAAACGAAACTGCCGTTATAGCCATCGCTACCAACACCAGCCGCTGGCCTAGGCCAGGGTTTCGGGGCAGTAGCCTAGACCCATCACAAACTGGCGGCGAAAGGCTTCGATCTCTTCGCGGTCGGGCTTGCCGTGGGAGACAATGGCCACCTGGTAGCGGCGCATCACATCAATGGGGGATTGCCCGGTCTCTAGACCCCACAGGGCCATGCGCACCCGAATACCGGGGTCGTAGGCAATCCCCAGTTCATTCATGTAGGCGCGAAAGTCTTCGGCATCGGGGACGCCAATGTCGTCGTTCATTTTGATGCGAATGACCCACCCATCGATCTGATGAATCACCGTCATAAACTCTAGGGGCAGCCGGTCGCAATCCAGCAGGTGCTCGACCACACGGAGGGTCAAACTGGCGTTGGCGAGATAGTAGGTGTATTCCATCATTGACCTTATTCACAGGTGCTACAGTTCTTATTGTCTTGGATTCGCCCTCGGGTCGTTAGGGTTAAGTCCCCCTACCTCACCTGGGTGTATCCCCCCAACCTGGCTAGGCTATGTGCGATCGCACCCCGCTTGAGTATTCCCTGGCGGCATATCAGTATTTTCTCCCGCCCGATAAAATCGCCCAAACCCCTGTCACACCAAGGGATGCCTCCCGGCTGATGGTGGTCGACAGCCCCACTACCCATCGCCACCACCACTTCCGTGACCTACCCAGCCTCTTGCGGCCCGGCGACCGGCTCGTGGTCAACGATACGCGGGTGATTCCGGCCCGGCTGCGGGGGTACAAGCCCGGCGGTGCCCAGGTGGAAGTGTTTTTGCTCGAAGCCAAGGGCGATCGCCAATGGCTGGCCCTGGTGCGCCCTGGCCGCCGCCTCAAACCGGGAGCCACCGTACACTTTGGCCCCAACCCCGACCAGCCCGATCTAGTGGCCCAGGTGCTAGCCACCGACCCCGATACCAGTGGTCGCCTGCTCCAGTTTGAGCCCCAGGGCGACGACTCTCTGTGGGCTCTATTTGAGCGCCTGGGAGAGGTTCCCCTACCGCCCTACATCACCGCGACGGCGGCTGCCCCCGACCAGTATCAGACGGTCTATGCCGCCGCCCCAGGGGCGGTGGCGGCCCCCACCGCCGGGCTGCACTTCACGCCAGAGTTGTTTGAGCGATTAGACGCCATGGGGGTGGCGCGATCGCTCATTACCCTCCACGTCGGCGTTGGCACCTTTCGCCCGGTCGAAGCCGACAACATTCTCGATCACAAAATGCACGGCGAATGGATCGATGTCTCACCTGAAACCGTCGCCCAAATCAACGCCACCAAAGCCCAGGGTGGGCGAGTTATTGCCGTGGGCACCACCGTGGTGCGAGCCCTAGAAGGTGCCGCCCAATCGGGTGAACTTCAGCCCTGGCAGGGTAAAACCAATTTGTTTATCTACCCCGGCTACCAGTATCGAGTCGTCGATGGGTTGATTACCAACTTTCACCTCCCCGGCTCTAGCCTGCTGATGCTGGTCAGCGCCCTGGTGGGCCGAGAGCGGTTGCTAGCACTGTACGAAGATGCGATCGCCCAAGACTATCGGTTTTATTCCTTTGGTGATGCCATGATAATTTTGCCCGAGGCTATACCCGAGGCGATATAGAACCCCGAAGAAAGTCAAACCTGGGAAGGCTAAACATGGGAAAAACCAGATTAGTCTGGTCAATTTTGTCGGCCAACTCTGCCCCTGGAGCCGTGCAGATGACTTACCTAGCCTAAAATGGCGATAGGTTAATATTACCCATGTGTATCTACCTACTCCTATGCGATCAGGCGGTGACTACTCTGGGCAAGATTTTCGAGGTCGCGACCTCAGCTACCGCAATTTAAGCCGGGTCAATCTCTGCGGGGCTAACTTAGAAGGCGCTAACCTCACCAACGCCAATTTAGAAAAAGCCAATTTGATGCAGGCAAATCTTAAGCAGGCTGTTCTGAGCGGTGCCAACCTAGAGGAAGCAAATTTAACCAATGCCAACTTAGAGAATGCCACGCTGACCCAGGCCAACCTCAAACGAGCAACCCTAAGTCACGCCAACCTAGAACGCTCTACCCTCAACGGAGCCAATCTTCGCAGTGCCCACCTACAGGGGGCTAGGCTAAGTTGGTCAAAGCTGTTAAACACTGTATTTGAGCGGGCCGACTTGCAAAACGCGCAGCTCAATGACTCTGATTTTGCCGGAGCTAATCTGGCTCGATCTAACCTCAGGCAGGCAAATTTAGAGTGCGCCCTGCTCTATGGAGCTTACTTTAAGCACACTTGCTTAGAAGAGGCAAATCTTGAGCGATCAGAACTACAAGGGGCTTTTCTCAAAAGTGCTAACTTGATCAATGCCAACCTAAATCGAGCCCAGCTAACCCGGGCTCGATTTCGCGGAGCAAATTTTACCGGAGCGCGCATTACCAATGCAGACTTACAGGGTGCCTATCTCAATCACGCAATTTTGACCAACGCCCAGCTAGATGGCTCTAATATTCAGGGGGCAAACTTGAAAGGGGCCATACTAACAAATGCAACGCTGATTAAGTCTAAGCTAAACCGCTCTAACTTATCGGCGGCTAAGCTCGACTATGCAGACCTCACTGAAGCTGAGCTAAACGGCGCAAACCTAAGCGATGCCAGCCTGCACCAGGCTCGACTAGGACGGGCCGAGCTATCTGGAGGAATATTGATTTGCGCTGACCTCAGCCAGGCCCATCTGCCGGAGGCTCGCCTCTATCGCGCCAATCTCAGCGATACCGATCTAACGGGTGCAAATTTAGAAGGTGCCCAACTCAACCGATCTTACCTCAGCGGCAGTGACCTCAGTCGAGCAACACTTATCAATGCAAGCTTAGGCGGCTCAAACTTGCTAGATACCCGATTAGTGGGCGCTAGATTAAACCACACCTCGTTTAGGCGCACCTACCTCAGGCATACAAACTTCAGAGGTTCCATTATTGACGCCACAGATTTTACCGCCGCAGATCTAGCCAACACCAGCCTAGCCAATGTAGAGAGCGCCAATCAGGCCGTCTTTAGTAACAACCCAGGTCTCAGCCCAGAACAAAAAATATTCTTGAATTCCCTAGGCGCTGATGTTGACGATCCCGGCCACCCTGGGGGTGATTCTCAGACAGTAGATTTAAGGCGGTTTATAGATGCTTCCCGGCTAGACTATCAAGACCGCTTCATCGACTTTGAAGATGCCTGTTCTCGGCTTGTAGATGTGATCGAATCCCTAGAAAATTCTCGCCGCAAGATGGAAGACAGAGGCGATCTGCAGTCAGCCGCCGAGATATATGGCCAAATTCGCCACGCCAAGGCAGAGCATGCTCAATACATTCAGCGGCAGTCAGGCTACGAAAATGATCTTGAAAGGTTAGAAGAATATGGCAATCTGGCGTCAACCATTGAGTATGTCTCAGGTTTTTTAGGGCAAATTCGAGCCGATATTGTTAGACTGAGCAAACTCTGTCGGCAGCTCGATGAACTCAGTGCCGAATCAATCACCAGACCACCCCTTCAGCCCCCCGGGCCGGAACCTAGTGAGATCTCAATCGGCGACTATTTGGCCAGAGACGAATATAATTTCGCAGCGGCTGACGCTGACGATCAGGCCTGGGAAGTAGATGAAGAGGTTATCTATATCAACGTGAGTTCGACAACTAAAAAGCGGCTTGTGGCAGGGCTTTAAGCTGATCATCT
>RECJ01000155.1 GCA_007694115.1 Leptolyngbya sp. DLM2.Bin27
GGGCCATCACAATAAATCCGGCTTAAATGGGGGACTTATTTTTCAGCAGATCCCTAAGCATCCAGTCGAAGCGGATGCTGCCCATGGAGAGCATGTCGCCGATCTCGTCTAACCCAGCCTCATTGAGGGTGGTAACGGGACGCCAATGCTCGCCCTGCAAATGTTTCACGGTGCTGCGCAACCGGCTAGAGAGCAAAATCGCCAGGGCGCGGTAAAAGCGAGAGGCAAACCAGATGTCTTGCTGGAGCTTATGGCGCAGCTGGCTGCATGAAATCGCCAGCACAATGCTGGGCTGGAGGGCCGTCACCGTCGCCGACGGGGGTTGCCCATCGACAAACGACATTTCGCCGACCACCTCACCCGTAGACAGCTGGGCAATGGGGGAGGTGTTGAGAGCCGCCACCGAGACCTCTAGGCTGCCGTCTAAAATAAGGAATAGCTGATCGCAGGGTTCTCCCTCACGGATCAGCATGTCTCCGGGCTGAAGCTCTTGCCGCTGCCCGGCATCGATTAGCCAGTCAACGTCTTCGTCTTCTAAAACGCCAAGAATGAATACTACACGTTTCATCGCTACGGCCCTACCTCGCACTGATTGGCACACCGACTGGCAGAATGCTTGGCCGACAGTGGAGTTTGGCTCTGGGCCTTAGCGTTGTCTGGGCCTTAGCGTTGGAGGGGCCAACCTAGGGCACTGCCGCATAGCTATTTTATCTAGATGATGCCGGTTTTCTAACATAGCCTACGATGAGATGCGTGGGGCACTATCCCCGTGGGAATGTTCCGCAACAGTTCCACAACATGCCTGTCATGCCAAATCCTCATTCCATATCCTCGATTCCCCACGGGCCAACCCGTAGGAGCCCATGGTCTGTGCCTTCCGGAATCGGGGGTAACCAAGCAGGATTTAGGGCAAGGCTTGAATTTTACTGCCTCAGGCTGCCTTGGTGGTTGCCGCTAGAGGCCCGATCTAAAACCCTATACCCATGACCTTTGTGAACCCAGTGGCGGCCATCGCCGCTTCAGCCGAGATAACCGATGTGCCCGTGCGTGCCTACTTTCTAGGCCAGCGTATCGATCTGAGGGCGATGGCCCCGGCCAGCCCAGAGTCACCCCTGATTGTGCCCGTTGAGGACACCGGCCAAGGGGTGTTGTTTAGCTACGGCGCGGTGGTGCTGTTTGGCTTGTCAGAACCTGCAGAGCAGGCGTTTATTGCTACCCTCAAGCCCTATATTCAAACGGCCTTTGAGCGCCCCGAAACCGAAGCCGTCACCATTCGCCTGGCTCCCAACAGCAGTGGCAAGGTGCAGGATGGGATGATTTTGCTGTCGTCATTGGATGAAATGCGGCTGCGAATTGTAGCCGATGTGATGGCCAAGAGCGTGGTGTTGGCCCACTATGAGCTGGAGGCCGCTGCTGTGTTTGATCGCATTGAACCCTATGCTGTTGAGCTACAATACCAGCGCCCGGTAAGCGTCAAGGGCAACCAGCTGCTCAACCAAATTGGCCAGACGCTGATGATTCAGCACAAAATTGTGGGTCGAGTCGAGATGGTCGACAAGCCTGAGCTGCTGTGGGAGTACCCTGACCTCGACCCCCTTTACCATCGGCTGGAAGATGAGTACGAGATTCGCGATCGCCACTCAGCCCTAGAGCGCAAGCTGGATCTAGTCAGCCGTACTGCCGAAACAGTGCTCGATCTCCAGCGGCACCAAACGGGCCTGCGGCTGGAGTGGTATGTGGTGCTGTTGATTGTTGTAGAAGTGCTGCTGTCGCTGTACGACCTGTTCTTAAGCCCCCGTGTCTAGGGCTCTGGGTTTAGTGCCCTGGGTTTAGTGCCCTGGGGCTTAACGCCTGGGGCTGAAACGCTATTGGTCGCAGCCCCAGGCTTGAGAAGAAGTGCTTGAGAAAAACGTTAGACGAGGAGGGATCAATGGGACAGTCAATTGTCGTCAACCAAGCCGAGTTTGACCAAGCGGTGCTACAACCGTCGTTTGATCAGCCGGTGATCGTCGATTTTTTTGCCACCTGGTGTGGCCCTTGCCAGCTGCTCAAGCCCATGCTTGAAACCCTCTCCCAAGAATACGACTTTACCCTGGCCAAGATCGACATTGATCAAAACCCTGGGCTGGCTAAGGCCTTTGGGGTAGAGGGGGTGCCCGACGTGCGGATTGTCACCCAGGGGCAGGTACAGGAGGGGTTTGTGGGGGTGCTGCCCGAGCCCCAGCTGCGCGAACTGCTCAATGGGCTGGGCCTGCGATCGGCGCTGGAGGACGATCTGGCGGCGTTGGAGTTGGCCCAGGCCAATGGCGATCTGGCGGAGGTGTTGCCGGCCCTAGCCACCCTACTGACCCGCTACCCCAACAACGGTCAGATTTTGCTTAAGGCAGCTCAGGTATACCTAGCCCAGGGAGATGATGCTCTGGCGGCTCAGTATCTGGAGTTGATCGACCCGAGCGATCGCACCACCGCCGATCAAGCCGACGGCCTGCGTGGGCTAGTTACCCTGCGTCAGACGCTCACCGACTTGGGCGACGCTGATCTGGATATTGCCTTTGGCCAGGCGGGCCAGGCAGCGCTCAGGGGCGACTTTGCCCTGGCTCTGGAGGGTTTTTTAGGGGTGGTAGAGTGCGATCGCACCTACCGCAGCGACGCTGGCCGCAAAGCCATGCTGACGGTCTTTAAGCTGCTGGGCGACAGCGACCCGCTCACCCTCACCTACCGCAAACGGCTGATGCAGGCGTTGTACTAGCACCTAGCTACGCTGATGATGACAGGGGCTGAACCCTAGGGGTTAGCCATCTTGGGTTGGGCAGACTACTTTGGTTAAGGCTATGACAGTTATTCTAGAGAGAGTTACCTAAGCTGATTTCCTAGCATTTTGGCCAACGCTACCTAATCGGTAAACCCTATGGCACTTTTGGCACGCTGGCTTCAGTTTTTGCGGTTCCTCGAAGAGCTGCTGGAGTTTTTTGACTTTCTCACTACTCCCCTGGGGTTAGTGGCCAGTGTTGGCCTGGGGCTATACGGCCTGTTGGCCTTTCTGGGTACCGACGCCTCAGCTGCCGCTACCTTGGCTGGGTCTGTTGCCCTCGGCCTCAGCTGCCTGATTACCCGCCCCGATTTCTAAGGTAATCTCTGGGACACTTTTTCCCCAGGGTGGGCAGCGCCCACCCTAGGACGGCTCAACCCTCTATACTCCCCTGCCACCCGCCCCATGCTCTCCGTCGCCGAGGCCGCTGCCAAGATCCTTGACCTCACCCCTCTGCCCACTGAGGTTGAGCCTGTCCCCCTCGACACGGCCCTGGGGCGTATTCTGGCCCAGGCCATTCCCAGTCCGCTCGATTTTCCCCACTGGGATAATTCGGCCATGGATGGCTATGCGGTGCGCTACGCAGATGTGCAGGGGGCGAGGGCTGATCAGCCCCGGTCGCTGACGGTGATTGAGACAATTCCGGCGGGGCGATCGCCCACACGACCCGTCGGCCCCGGCCAGGCGGCCCGCATTCTCACGGGCTCGATGCTGCCCGCTGGGGCCGACACCGTTGTCATGCAAGAGGTGACTCAGCGATCGGGCGACCGGGTTTTGGTTTTAGCAGCGCCAGAGCCAGCGCAGTTTGTGCGCCACCGGGGCAGCTACTGCCGGGCGGGCGACCCGCTGATGGCACCGGGCCTGGTGATTGGCGGGCCTGAGCTGGCGGTGCTGGCCTCGGCCCAGTGTAGCGAGGTGCCCGTGTGGCCCCAGCCTCGGGTGGCGATCCTCTCTGCGGGGGACGAGCTGGTCACCCCTGATCGGCCCCTGCGACCGGGGCAAATTGTCGACTCTAACCAGTACGCTTTAGCGGCGCTGGTGCGTCAGGCGGGGGCAGTGCCCATACCGCTGGGTATTGTGCCTGATCAGCCCCAGGCCCTGAGTGCCGCAGTTCAGTCGGCGCTGGCCCAGGCGGATGTGATCGTGTCGTCGGGCGGGGTATCGGTGGGCGACTACGACTATGTGGATGAGATTTTGGCGGATTTGGGGGCGACGCTACACATGCGCTCGGTGGCGGTCAAACCGGGCAAACCTCTGACCGTGGCTACCTTTGCTGCCGAGTCGGGCCATGCGCCCCTCTACTTTGGCCTGCCGGGCAACCCGGTGTCGGCCCTGGTGACCTTTTGGCGATTTGTGGCCCCGGCCCTGCGTAAGCGATCGGGCCGGGCGGCGGGCTGGGGGCCGCTATTTGTGCCTGCCGTCACCCACTGTGACCTCAAGGCCGGGGGGCAGCGAGAAACCTACCTGTGGGGCAGGCTGGAAATGGCCGCTGATGGATACAGGTTTGAGCTGGCCGGGGGGGGCCACAACTCCGGCAATTTGATCAACCTAGCGGGCACCAATGCCCTGGCGGTCGTGCCCGTAGGCACGAAGCTGGTCTCCGCCGGAGAGACGGTGCAGGTCATGGTGGTGGGCTAGGGGTTGGTCAATTCACCCCCCTACTCGCCCACTTCCCCACTCCCCAACCCGCACACATACTCCATCGCCGCTGAGTTTAAGGGGTCAGGGTCTACAGGCAGCCATCCGCTGCTGCCCACGGGGCCGTTGTATTCGACATCGCGAAACCGGCGGCGATCGCAGTCGTACTCGGTCACATAGTCGGTGCGCTGGGGCTGGCCCGAGCGGCTGTCAACGTAGTAGCTGCTCACCCGCACATGACCCTGGCCAAGGGGCTTGATCGAGTCAAGATCGACAAACTGCCGTTGCTGGCCGGCCTCCGCCACCGGCTGCCAGCGGGTGGCCCAGGCGTTGGCTGGGTAAATGGCCCAGGCGAGGCAGAGGGCAATGGAGAGGGCGATCGCGCGACCCACTAATCTTCGTCGGCCCACGCCCAAAGACCAGGGGCTAAGCTTAAAACATTGGGGGTATTCGGTCACGGTGGGCCATCTAGGGGTATGGTTTGCTGATACTGGGGCGACGATATCAAGCACGCCCCTCAACGATCATGAATTACCCTGGCTGGCTAGGTCAAGGCGGCTGGGCCAGGCCAAGACTGACAGGAGATCTGCCGTGACCGTGCGCACCATCTCTAAACTCATCGCTCGCCCAGGGCAAGCAGAGAACCTTAAAGTGCTGCTGCTAGAGATTGTTGAACTGGCCCAGGAAAACCCTGGCTGCCTGAGTTTTGAACTGTTGCAGAGTCACTCTAACGCCGGTGAGTTTGTCACCCTGGGGCAGTGGCAGAATGACGATGCTTTCCACGCCCACTTTCGCTCTGGCTATATGGATGAGTTTATCCGCGAACTGCCTGACCTGGTGGATCACCCCCCCGACATTCAGTGGTATACCCTAGTGATGTAGGGCCGTGGCTACAGTGTCGGGAAGAAGATGGCCCGGTAGGCTCCGATCAGGGTTTCGCCCCAGAAGAGGGTGATCACCGCTGCGATCGCTAAAAACGGCCCAAAGGGCATGGGCTGACGACGGCTGATCAGCTTGAGTGCGATCGCAGCGCCCCCCACCACTGCCCCCACCAGACAGGCTAAAAACCCGCTCAGCAGCACCCCCTGCCAGCCCAGCCAGGCCCCCAGCATCGCCGCCAGTTTGGCATCGCCGCCGCCCATGGCCGTCTGCCCCAGGGCCGCCGAGGCAAAGATTGTAATCAGGTCAAACAGCCAGATGCCTAGCACTGCGCCCACAATGCCGCCCATGAGGCTCTGGATTGGGCTGGGCCAGGGGTCTCCTTGCAGCAGCGGCAGGGCAAACCTCACCACCAGCCCCAGCCCTAGCCCCGACTGGGTAAGCCCATTGGGCAGGGTCAGCGTATCGAGGTCAATGAAGGCCAGGGCCACCAGCCAGCTCAGCAGCAGCCAGTAGCCCACCGTGGCCCAGGTCATGCCCCACAGCCAAAAGGTGGCCAAAAACAGCACCCCGGTCAAGGCCTCAATCAGCGGGTAGCGGGGCGAGATCGGGGCCCGACAGTAGCGGCAGCGACCCCTGAGCCAGAGCCAGCCCAGCACCGGCACATTGTCGTAGGGCTTCAGCCGGGTTTCGCACCGGGGGCAGCGGGAGGGCGGACGCAGCAGCGACAGCCCCGCCGGTACCCGGTAGATCACGACGTTGAGAAAGCTGCCCACGGCAGAGCCGAAGAGGAATACGAGGACGGAGGTGATGAGGGCATCCATGGGTGGGGAAGTGGGGAGTAGGTGGGTGGGTGGGTGGATAGGGTTAGGGTGCCCAGGTGGGGGTGGGGGGGCGTTGGCGAAGCCTCCCTAAGCGGGAATCGCAGCGGCCATTGCCTTGGCTAACGATCGCTGGAACGATCGCTTCTACAATCAGGGGACTGTCATTTCCCCATCATTTTATGTCCCCTGACGCCAGCGCTTTCTCCGCCGACACCGAGGCCGTTCACAGCGGTCGGGGCATCGACCCCACCACCGGAGCCATCACCGCCCCGATTCACCTTTCGACCACCTTTGAGCGCGGCGGCGACGGCAGCTACCCCCACGGCTACGTCTATGGCCGCAGCGGCAACCCCAACCGCGACGCCCTCGAAACCGCCCTGGCGCAGCTCGAAAACGGCATTGAGACAGCCACCTTTGCCTCGGGATCAGCGGCCACCTTTAGCCTGCTGCAAGCCCTGAGCCCCCAAGATCACGTTATTGCGCCCCAGAGCGTCTACTTTGGGGTGCAGCAAATGCTAGAGAAAATTTTTGCCCCCTGGGGGCTGAACTACACCCTGGTGGACACCACAAATCTGGCAGCCGTAGCCGAGGCCCTGCACCCCAATACCCGCCTGGTGCTGATCGAGACACCGTCAAACCCCCAGTTGGCGGTCACCGACATTCAGGCAGTGGCCGATCTGGTCCACCAGGCCAACGCCTACCTGGCCTGCGACAACACGATCGCCTCCCCGGTGCTGCAAACCCCGCTCACCCACGGAGCCGATTTTGTCATCCACGCCACCACCAAGTATCTGGCGGGCCACGGCGATGTGATCGGCGGCGCAGTGGTAATCCGCCAAGCCAATCCCCTATTCGACCAACTCAGGCTGATTCAGACCATCGGCGGCACGGTGCCATCGCCCTTTGACTGCTGGCTCACCCTTCGGGGTCTGCAAACCCTGCCCCTGCGGGTGCGCGCCCAGGCGGCGGCGGCCCAGACCCTGGCCAATTGGCTGGCTGAGCATCCGGCCATTGAACAGGTGCTCTACCCTGGCCTGCCGGAGCATTCTGGCCACGCCATTGCCCAAAAACAGATGACGGGCTACGGCGGTCTGCTCTCGTTTTTGGTTAAGGGCGACCAAGCCGCCGCCTTGGCCATCGCCGCCCAAACCCGCCTGATCGCCCGCGCCACGAGCTTCGGTAGCCCCCACAGCACCATCGAGCACCGCGCCTCGATCGAGGTGGGCACCGCCACCGCCCCCAACCTGCTGCGCCTCTCCATCGGCCTAGAGCATGTCGATGATCTGATCGCTGATTTGGATCAGGCGCTCAGTAGTTTCAGGAGTTAAGGTCATCATTGGCCTAGCTCAAGGCGCACCTGTTCGACCAAATTTGCGGTGACTTGGTCGACCGCTTGGGCTCGGGCGGCATCTTCAATCCGCTTCCGCGCCTGAGCCCGCACAAAAAACGGAATGTTTTTGAGCTTGGCCTGGGCATCTGCTGTCCAGGGAAGATCGTTATCCACTAGCGAAGCCTGCCTGCAATTGCAATAGATGCCCCCATCCTATTACGGAGCAGTAGGGTCAATGTGAGGTTTTTGCCAAGGTGTAACGTTCTGTCGGGAATCGGCTCCGCTGCTGACGTAGGGTAGGGTGTCGGCATACCTTAGCCAGCTGGGAGAGCAAAAGCAATTGGTTGTTCTAGCCCGCTGGGGTCTAAACCACCTGAGTAGGCCCCGCCCGCTGCGGAACCCTAGCCCCTGTTCTATAGTCCTGACGGCTTGGGAATACTGGAGACAAGCTGGCAAAAGGCCCTTCGACTAGAGTTTGGTACAAGTTACTAGAGAGCGTCATGGTAGCAACACCCCACTACAAAAGAGATCAAATCTCCCGCCCATCGGCCTCGACCGACTTGGAGTTGGCCCTTATCCCCATGGGCGACGACGACGATGGCCAACTCCATGACTTTACCGTGTCTGACCCCAGCGATAGCGACTTTGAAGCCGACACGGCGGCGGTACTCAAGGGGCGTCGCACCACCGATCTGGTGCGCCTCTACCTGCAAGAAATTGGTCGGGTGCGGCTGCTAGAGCGCCACGAAGAGGTCTCCGAGGCCCAGTGCGTGCGGGGCTACATGCAGCTGCTCGACGAGTTAAGCAAAGCCGCTGAAGACAGCGGCGGCATTTTGGCTGTCTACAGCAAGCTGCTGCAAACCCGCGATCGCCTCTCGTCACAGCTGGGCTATCGCCCTTCTCTAGAGCGCTGGGCCGCCGCTGCCGAAGTGCCCATTGCTGAACTCAAGCCCACCCTGGCCGAAGGCAAACGGGCCTGGGCAGCGCTCACCAACCTCACCGTGCCCGACCTCGAACAGGCGATCTCTGAGGGTATTCGCGCTAAGGAGCACATGATCAAGGCCAACCTGCGCCTAGTGGTATCGGTGGCCAAAAAATATCAAAACCGAGGCCTAGAGCTGCTCGACCTGATTCAAGAAGGCACCCTGGGCCTAGAGCGGGCAGTAGAAAAGTTTGACCCCACCAAGGGCTATCGCTTTAGCACCTACGCCTACTGGTGGATTCGCCAGGGCATTACCCGGGCGATCGCCACCCAGAGTCGCACCATTCGCCTGCCCGTCCATGTCACCGAAAAGCTCAACAAAATCAAAAAAGCCCAGCGCAAACTCTCCCAAGAGAATGGCCGCACCCCCTCCGTCGATGACATCGCCCGTGAGCTAGACATGACGGGGGCTCAAGTGCGTGAGGTACTGCTGCGGGTGCCCCGCGCCGTCTCCCTCGAAACCAAGGTGGGCAAAGACCGCGACACCGAGCTAGGCGACCTGCTCGAAGCTGACGGCATATCGCCCGAAGACATGCTGATTCGCGAGTCGCTGCGCCGCGACCTACAGCAGCTGATGGCCGAACTCACCACCCGCGAGCAAGATGTGATCAACATGCGCTTTGGCCTGGGCGACGGCACCCCCTACTCGCTGGCCGAGATTGGCCGCGCCCTAGAGCTTTCCCGCGAGCGGGTGCGCCAGATCGAGTCTAAGGCGCTGCAAAAGCTGCGCCAGCCCAAGCGCCGCAACCGCGTCCGCGACTACCTCGAAGCGCTGAACTAGAGATCCATCCTCCAGGAACCGGGTGCCTATGGGTGAAGCTCAAGACTTGAGCTTCTACCCCAGGCACCCGGTCCCTTTTTGGAGAGATGCTTGCCGTCAACGATTGCCACCTCGGATAGCAAATTGCTATCTTTAGCGCTGGGTTTGGAGGTGCTGCTCAAACTCTCGCAGGGCGACACTAGACCCCGCTGCCCAAGCCCGCTCAACATACTGAGGCAGCACCGCTTTCACATCTACGGTGGGGAAGGTGAGGCTGGTGGGGCAATCGTCGTAGCCGGAGTCGGTGAGAACATGAAGATTTAGCTGTCCCTGACGATAGATCCACACCTCTGGCACTCGTAGCAACTGGTAAACCTCTAGCTCAGTCACAGAGGTGAGATCCATCTCAATAGCCAGATCGGGGGACGGGGCTGTGGTCAGATCAATGCGCTCTTTACCCAAAACGGCCTGCCAGTTTTGAATATAAAAGCAGGCATTGGGTTCGGCCCCGGCTTCGCGCAGGCGCTTTAGGGTTACAGGATGGGAACTATCCCAATCGCGCCCCTGGTCGCGTAGCAATGCTTTGACCAAATCAACCAGGGTATCAATGCGCCTGCCGTGGCCTGCCATGGGAGCCATAATCGAAATCTGTTGGGTGTGGGCGTTGAAGCGAATTTTGATGGCGGCATCGTCGCGACGGCTGGCTAGCAGAGTCTCGTAGTCGTCCCAGGTTTGGTAGTGCAGGGTAACGGTGCTGCCGGGGGGCAGCTGAATGCGCTCTGGGCTGACGGTGAGAAGCATGGTGCTTTGGTAGTTGGGCGGGGGGGCATGGTGCGATCGCAGTGCAAGGTTAAAGCGCTTGGGGCCTTTGATGGAGATTGTGAATTAGTTTGTGTCGAAGGTTAAAGAAGATCTAGAGTTAAGGTGATCGCGCCTAGAAATAACCCAATCGTGTTGTTCTTACTACTGTTGAGATCGCCTATATCTGAGAGAATTAATTGGCTCTAAAAATTACTTAAAATCTGCCAAAGGTCATAGCCTGGTTAGTCTAAAAGATTCTTAACAACCAAGATAAGCGGCGGCAGGTAACTATGGCAACCCCACCAGGGTCTCTCGACCGTCCGCTTCATCGACTTGTTAGCTGGCTTTTCTTTCTAAGTGCTTCGATTTAAGTTTAAGTCTTATCGTTTGAGGAAACTACGAATAGCAACGGCCAGGGGATAGTGCCACTGTCGGAGGATTATGATGGTGTGTTACAGAGGATTTTGCGGGAGAGTGAGCGATCGCCCTGTCAGAGCACTTCACGCAGTCAAATGTCAACTTGATGTATCACAGATGTAAAGCACAAGCAATAGATGTGGATAGAGTAATTTTTAACACTCAGTGGATCTCAGTTAAGGAATCTCCCAGAGGATTTCAATATCTAGAGCGCAAAGGCAAAGACTCTGTTGCCGTATTTTTGCTCAGAAGAACTGACGAATGTCTTGCACAGTATGAGGTGTTAATTCGCCAGCAACATCTTTGTATTGATAACCAAGAGGTGGATGGAAAGTTTAAGCTGTTTCCCTGTCCGGTAACAGGGGCGTTAGAGGAGGAGTCGCCGGAAGTGGCTGCTCACCGAGAAGTGTATGAAGAAACGGGCTATCGGGTTCAAGCTTCACCGATGGGTCAGTATATTGTCGGAACTCAGGTGAATGAGATCTGCTATCTGTACTATGCTGATGTCACAAACATGGAACCCGATGTGGCTCAACAGGATAGTACTTATATGGAGTCGATTGCCAAAAATGAATGGCACCCATTTCAATATTTAGAATCTTGTGAGTATTCAGCTTGTCAAATTGGTTACTTGAAGCTGCATAAGATACTCTTTAAAAGTGCAGGCTAAAACCTTGAATTCAGGCAATTATTACTTCATCAAAACCATGCCAACTAACATTTCAGATTGGGCTGAAAAGAATCAGGACTACTTGATTAAGCAAGCTGAGATGTTGCAAAGTGCGATCGCACGGATGGCAAACAATTCGTTAGAAGTTAAGAAAGTTGGCTTAACAGTTTGGGCAGCGATCGCAGGTTTTGGCTTTACCAATCGCAGTGCAGATTTGTTTGTGCTGGCATTTGTCGCTTTTGCGCTATTCGGGGTTCTGGATATTTACTACTTATATCTGGAGCGGAAGTTTCGCGATAACTTCAATCGATTAGCCCGAATTTTGAGTGGTTATATCATTCCTGACGATCAGGAATGGATCGAAAAAGTGAAAGGAAATTTTCTCAAACCGGATAATTCAATCAAATTTCTCGGACAGATTTCTAGCACGCTCAAATCTTGGGCAAACCTACCTTATTTGATTACGTTCTTGATCACCATTTTGCTGTTGGTTGTGCCTCTGCCAGCCTCGCCATAAGAAGCTTATTAATCATCGACCTGCAGCCCTCGCCGCATCTTCAACCCACTTACTGAAGTTATTGTATCCGCCATCATTTACCCAATCGTAAGTGGGGTAAATTTGCGACATTCTGATTTGTGGGTTTGACACGTAGGCAAATCAGCTGGGCTATTCGATAGTGAAGCTGTCAAAAAGATTTCTACCTCTCAAGTCAGGTATTCTAGTTATTTTCTTAATGTTGTGAATGTATATCCCCAGCATTCCATTGCCGCGTTCATAACTTTTCTCAATTTCATA
>RECJ01000255.1 GCA_007694115.1 Leptolyngbya sp. DLM2.Bin27
AATGACGGGCGAACTAGCCGTCGAAATGATGAATTTACAAATTTGGGATGCACTCGACGGCAATGGCCGCATGGGTCGCCTCTGGCAAACCCTGATCCTTGGTCAGTGGCATGACCTTTTTTACCTGTTGCCAATCGAAAGCTTGATCAAAGACCAGCAAGACCGCTACTACCAAGCCTTAGAAGAGGCCGACCAAGCTGCCGACAGTACCTGCTTTATCGAGTTCATGCTGGATATAATTCAGACAACGCTCAGCCAAGGCAGTGAACTCAGCCGCAGCACTTCAGGCGATTCTCCAATCGATTCCCTGAGCGACCAAGTAAGCGACCAAGTAAGCGACCAAGTTAGACAGCTGCTCACTCTCATGGATGACCGCTATTGGAGCACCCAAGAGCTGATGGCAGAGCTATCGCTCACCCACAAACCCACCTTTCGCAAAAACTACCTCAACCCTGCCCTCAACGCTGGTCTCGTGGTGATGAAATATCCAGACAGCCCCCGGAGCCCTAAGCAAAAGTATCAAAAAACCGAGTCATAACCCCTAGGGAGTGAACCCCCTGGCGCGAATTTTCCATGCGATCGCGCGGCTAATTGGCTATAGTGGCGAAACATCAACCCTCCCCTGGGTGGAGGTCCGATTGGTCAAACTCACACAGGATTCTTTTCGGCGTGTCGGCGATGCCAGTTCACTGCTGATGCCCCCCGGTGCAGGCCAGACGGCCCCGCCGCTGGTGATCGGCGGCGAAATCATTCCCCGAGGCAAGCGGGTGCGGCTCGACCTGCCCGTGGCCCGCCTGACCACTGGCACGATGATGTCGCTGCCGGTGACCGTAATCAGCGGCAAAAAACCGGGGCCGCGCCTGTGGCTTAGCGCCGCCATCCACGGCGACGAGCTGAATGGCGTTGACATTATTCGTCGGGTGGCCAAGGCGCTCAAGCCCCACCGGCTCAACGGCACGGTGATCGCAGTGCCGGTGGTGAATATCTTTGGCCTGCTAGAGCAGTCGCGCTACCTGCCCGATCGCCGCGATCTCAACCGATCTTTCCCCGGTTCGGCGCGGGGGTCAATGGCCAGCCGATTGGCCCATCTATTTATGAAAGAAGTGGTCAGCCAGTGCACCCACGGCATTGACCTGCACACGGCGGCGATTCACCGCATCAACCTGCCCCAGGTGCGGGCCGACCTGCAAGACCCGGCCACCTACGCCTTTGCCCAGGCCTTTGGTGCCCCGGTGATCATCCACGCCTCCCACCGCGACGGCTCCCTGCGCCAGGCCGCCGCCAGGCGCAAAATTCCCACCCTGCTGTATGAAGGGGGTGAGGCGCTGCGGTTCGATGCCCAGGCGATTCAAACTGGGATTGACGGCATCTACCGGGTGATGGCCTACCTGGGCATGTATGCCCCACCCGAAACCACCGCCCCCGCCACCGTCGAAGCCCGCGAAACCCGCTGGGTGCGCGCCTCTCGCGGCGGCATTTGGCACCGCTCCATCGCCCTGGGGGACGAGGTCAAGCAGCGCCAGCCCCTGGGCTTTATCAGCGATACCTTTGGCGACAAGCCGGTGCAGGTGCGTAGCCCCATGGATGGCCTGGTGATCGGCCATGGCCAAAACCCCCTGGTGAATCAGGGTGATGCCCTGGTGCATATCGCCAGTGTGAGGGCAGAGATCGAGTCAGAACAGTAGGATGAGCACAGCGCCGCCGCTTCACCTCTTGCCCGTTCTTGGCCATGCAGCGATTTACCCAGCTCTTTTTAGAGATCGATGCCACCACCTCGACCAATGAGAAGGTGCGATCGCTGCAAACCTACTTTCAAACCGCCGACCCCGCCGACAAAGTCTGGGCACTCTACCTGCTGCTGGGCAAAACCCGCCGCCGCACCGTGACCTCGCGGGTACTGCGGGAGGTGTTTTTGCAGATTTCTGACCTGCCCGAATGGCTGTTTAAAGACTGCTACGCCCAGGTGGGCGACTCTGCCGAGGTGATCGCCCTACTGCTGCGCGACGTGGATTTGGCCTCCCCATCCTCCCCATCCTCCCCATCTTCGATCCCCCTGCACCAGTGGATGGAAGAGGTGATCCCAATGGTCAAGGCGGTAGAAACCGACGAGGAGCGCAAAAATCTGATCGTCTCCTGGTGGGCGGCGCTCGACAACACCGAGATCTTGGTGCTCAACAAAATCCTCACCGGAGCCTTTCGGGTGGGGGCCTCGGCCAAACTGGTGATCAAAGGCCTCGCCGCCGCCACGGGGGTTTCTGAACCGGTGCTGACCCACCGGCTAATGGGCGACTTTAGCCCCACCGTCGAGTTTTACGCCAACCTCACCAGCGCGGAGGCGACACAAAATGCCCCCAGCCAGCCCTACCCCTTCTTTCTGGCCACGTCCCTGGACGAAGCCAAATTCCAGGGCGAAGACTTCTCCCGCTGGCAGGCCGAGTGGAAGTGGGACGGCATTCGCGCCCAGGTGATCAAGCGGGCCGACCAGGTGTTTATCTGGTCGCGGGGCGAAGATCTCGTCACCCCCCAGTTCCCTGAGATCACAGCGATGATGGCAGATTTCCCCAACGGCATTGTGATGGATGGGGAAATTCTCTGCTGGCAGGACGGCAAACCGCTGTCGTTTAACCATCTGCAAACGCGCCTGGGCCGCAAGACAGTCAGCAAAAAGGTGATGCAGGAAAGCCCCGTGCACTTCATTGCCTACGACCTGCTGGAGTCGGGCGGGGTCGATTTGCGGCAGAAAAGCTGGTGCGATCGCACCCACCACCTCACCACCCTGCTCCAGGTGCACACCGCCCCCAACCTGCACCAGTCTGCCCCCCTCAGCTTCAACAGCTTTGCAGAACTGGCGGCGCTGCGGGCCAGCGCCCGCGACCACGGGGCCGAGGGACTGGTGGTGAAGGCGATCGCCAGCCCCTACCTGGTGGGTCGCAAGCGGGGCCACTGGTGGAAGTACAAAGTTGACCCCATGAGCCTCGATGCCGTGCTGATCTACGCCCAGGCGGGCAGCGGCAAGCGGGCCAACCTGTTCACCGACTACACCTTTGCCCTCTGGCAGGGCGACACCCTGGTGCCCTTCGCCAAGGCCTACAGCGGGCTAGACAATGCAGAGATTGACGTGCTGGATAAGTGGATTCGCCGCCACACCACCGAGCGGTTTGGGCCAGTGCGATCGGTCGAGCCGCTGCATGTATTTGAAATTGGCTTTGAGGGTATTGCCGCGTCGACCCGCCACAAGTCAGGCATTTCAGTGCGCTTTCCCCGCATTCTGCGCTGGCGCAAAGACAAGCCCGCCGCCGAAGCCGATACGTTAGAGTCGGCCCAGGCTCTGCTGGCAGCCTTTCAATGAGCTGCCCTAGGTCTAAACGCAGCACCTACGGTTACTGCTCCATCGCTTGAGCATACCGCTCTAAAAATTGTTGAATCAGCACAGGCGCAGCCCGGAAGGATGTCTGCTGTAGTCGGCCAATGGTACTGGGAAAATCCAGCAGTCCTTCTGTCCCGGCTCTGAACAACAACCCCAATAGACCTGTGACCGTTAAGCCCTGAGATAATGCCGCTTGCCTGGCCTCCCAGTCGTCTAAAACTATCAGGCTGGCTTGCAGGCTGACGGCCAGGGATATGGCTTCTCGCTCCCCGCGACCCAGCTTGGCTGGCAGGTTGTCGATTAATTGGGGCACCTGCTGAATAGTTATCCATCCCGGTGGTGCAGCGATCCACGCCTGAATCAGGTCATGGTTTTGCTCTGCCATCAGCTCATCTTTAACGCCAACCGGGATCGTGACTGACTCAAAAAGCTGTGGCAGCAAGCCAGTTTCATCGATCAAGATCAGGTAACAAATGGGTGACGTGTCGCAAATGACCATTAAGCCTTGGCCAAAGCGCGATCAATTGCCTCCAGGTCTTGCTCTAGGTCGGCCTCTGTGTAATGTAAGTAGGCTCCGTGCTCCTTAAGCAAGCTATCAGTGGCTAGTCGGGACGGCAGTTGAAGCATGCGTTGGACTTCAGCCGCACTGATCAGCTGCGAACGGTAGGCCTCAACGGCTACGGCCTCCAAAGCTTTTTGCGATAGGCTACCCAGGTGCGCTTGCAGTCGCTGCTCGATGTCACTGGGGACGGGAATAGTAATGTCCATGGATCAGCTGGGTTGGCAATGGAGGATAGGGGAGTCATTACCTAGCATAGCCTTCAGACCAGCTTCCCATTGGTCAAGCCAAGGAGCATATCGCTGTACCAGCCTTGCCGAGTCCACCCGCCACAAGTCGGGCATTTCGGTGCGCTTTCCCCGCATTCTGCGCTGGCGCAAAGACAAGCCCGCCGCCGAAGCCGATACGTTAGAATCGGCCCAGGCTTTGCTAGAATTCTTTCGATAAACGGTTGGTGATATGCCCCGATCCGCCATTATCCAGGCCGATCAGTCCTATACTTTTGCGGATTACTTTAAGCTCAATTTTGCGCCGCAGGATATTCTGGCGTACTTTGGCGTCACGCTTCAGCGGCAGTCTCTGACTTTACCGCGCTACGCTGGCCCCCTCGACCGCTTGAGCGATCTCAAAACCCGCATTGAAGAAAGCCTGCCCCGCCTGGGCCTGACCAGCGAGATGGCCCGGCGGGAGTTTTTGATTGCCCCGGTGTTAACCGATGTATTGCACTACACCCAGGCCAGCCTGAATGTTGAATATCCCGTAGCGGTAAGTAACCAGCTCAAGGGATCGCTGGATTACCTGCTGCAAAACGGCCATGCATTTTTGGTGATTGAGGCTAAAAACGAAGATCTGGAGCGGGGCTTTGTGCAGCTTGCGATTGAGCTGATTGCCCTCGACCAGTGGATTGACTCAGATCAAACCGTTCTGCAAGGGGCCATTTCTACGGGCAACATTTGGCAGTTTGGCCAATTTGATCGCCAGGCTCGCCACGTCACCCAAGATCTCGATCTCTACCGAGTACCTGCCGACCTCGAAGACCTGTTGCGGGTTTTGGTGCATGTGCTCCAACCTTCGCGGTAGCTAGTGCTTTGGGCTGCCATAGCCCGCCAAATCGACACCCCTACTGTTTCTGCTCAGTCACCAGCGTCAGGCCGACCCAGGTGCCCTGGGCATTGTAGGTGCGAATCAGCCGCTGCCGCAGGGTGGGGGTAATCAACCAGCCCGCTTCGAGAAACAGCCCCTGCCCCGCCTGAATCTCGGAGGGGAAGCTAGCCGACGCCCCGCTGGGCAGCAGCAGCACCGTCACCGGCTGGCTGCCCTGGTCAAAGCGCAGAGTCGCGCCGACCTGCTGCCCCTGCGATCGCAACGGCAACCCATCTCCAAAGTAAAGACTTTGAACAATGCCAGAACCAGCCCGCTGGATCTCTAGCCGAGTGGTCATAGTCTGCGGTGGCTGGAGATCGGGATAGACGGTTTCGGCCTCACCGACCCAGGTGCCTACCAGCTGATCTGCGCTCAGGTCGGGGCGGCTGGTAGGCTCACTGCCCTCTAGGTGCTCGCGAATCAGCGTCAGGCTGCCCAGGGTGGGCTGCTTGGGGAAAATCTGGGCGACCCGCAGCCGCTCACTGCCGTAGATCAGCCCCAGCTCGGCCCCAAACTCGCTCACCGGGCTGCGCTGGATCGACCCCTGGGAAAACGCGCCAGTTTCGCAAAACAGCACCCCGCGCCCCAGGGAGCTGTACTCTAGCACCGTCTCGCTGACGGGTTGGCCGGGCGGGAACTTGCGAATGGTTTGACGTATGGTGTTGCCGCCGTTGAGGGGCAACAGCGCCACCGCCGAAGGGGTGTCTTGCCGCAGCGCTCCGGCGGGCGAAACCTGGGTAAATGACCCCACCCAGGTGCCCTGATTTTTGAGCAGTCGCTGCCACTGGGTCGAAGGGGCGGAGGGCATAGGGGCAGAGCACGCTAAATGATCTAGAGGTCAGATTGGGCCAGGGTTTCGGGTTCCGGGTTTTGGGTTTCGGGTTAGACCTGACACCTGACACCTGAAACCCCCCTTCCCCTAGCCCTGCAGCAGGCCGACCAGGTGGGGCAGCTCAGGCAAGATCAGCGCTTCCATGGCCAGGGTGACGGCCTTGCTAGAACCCGGTAGAGAGAAAACTAGGGTCGATTGCAGCACCCCGGCCACGGCGCGGGAGGCCATGGCCCGTGAGCCAATCTCTTGAAAGCTGAGCTGGCGAAAGATTTCGCCGAACCCCGGCAGAGTTTTCTCTAGCAGGGCCGCTACGGCGTCGTAGGTGGTGTCTCGCGGCGCAATGCCCGTGCCGCCTGTCAGCACAATGGCATCGATATCGGCCCTCTGGGCCAGGGTTTGGCAGAGGCTGGCAATGCGCTCGGGTTCGTCGGGCACAATGCGGTAGTCGGCCACCCGGTGGCCGGCCTCGACCAGCAGGGCCTGGATGATCTGGCCGCTGCGATCGCTCTCTACGGTGCGTGTATCGCTAACGGTTACAACCGCGCAGCCCACTGGGTTAGAGACTGCCTGGGGATGGGCCATGGCTGTGGGAGTAGAGAACAGGGCTAGCTCTTGGTAAAGCCCAGGCCGTTTTGCTCGGCGTAGCGGTTCATAAACCGCATGAAGCGATCCCATTCGGCTTCGCTTTTCATGACATAGATGGCTTCAATTCCCGCCGGTTCGCCGTTGACAAATTTACCGTTGACGTCGCGGCTAGACAACTCGCCCTCTTCGTCGACTAGGTACATGCCGGTGACTTCAACCCCATCCTCCTGTGACAGCGCCTGGGGATGGTCGAAGTAAAAGGTAGCGGTGCCGTCGGTGCCGCCTTTGCCACGGGTGAGGCGCACATCGGGGATAACGGGTTCTGCTACGCCACGGGAAAATTGAATTTCGGCCATGCCAAAGATCCTAATTTATGTAAGGTGCAATTTGTCAGCACCTATTCTCTCACGATACTGGGATCAGCGAGGGCACCAGGAACTGGGGGAGTGCGATCGCGCCGCTCAAACTTTTGCCTCTGAGCTTAAACGCCACCGCTGGGGCTAGGGTAACTGGCCTGGGGCGACAGGCTCACCCATGGAGTCGGTGGTGAGCACCGTCAGCGATTCAGCTAGGGCCACCGCGTCTTGGGGGGCGATGTCTTCGCACCCGCGCAGGGGCTCAAACAGGTCGCCAATGTAGGCCGCCCCGATCAATCGGTAAGCACCGGAGGGGCCAATCAGCCAGTCGGTGAACAGGTTGGGCTCAGGAAACTGAGCCCGCATATCGGCTGCGGCAAAGGGGCCGTAGTTGAGGCCGTAGCCCGGCGCGTCACCTGGTGTGCCCCCCAGGGCGCTATCCGGCTCGCTAAACAGAGGGGGCTGAATGGGTAGGCGGCCTTCGGTGGCCGGGGGGGCGTCAATGCCAGTGGCGGCAAACTCGACGGCAAAGCACTGGTTGGCCTCGTTTTGGTAGACCACCAGGTAGGCAGGGCCACTCTGGTCAAGGCGCATTTCGACAATAGAAAACGACGGCGGCACCTCCCCAGGCACCACCACATCGACCCCGAGGCCGTTGAGCTGGCTGGTCTGCTCAGGAGACATTTGGGCTAAGAAGGCTCCGGCGGGCGGTGGCGGTGGCCCCTCAGGGGAGATCTGGGCACCATGGTCGGCCAGTGGAACAGAGGTAGTATCAGTCGATCGCTGACCATCACAGGCAGCTACCGCTACCAGCACTAACCCCAGGGTCAGACTCCTCAGCCCCGTTGCCCTTGCCACAATTGTTATGCTCCCCGTGCGATCTGGTCGCTATCTTATCGCGTGGGCTGACCCGCTGGCCCCAAAGCCCCAGATCACACAGCCCCACATTTAGGCGGCCCCAGCTATGGGTTTGACCGATGGGTCAGTTTAACCTGTGGGATGATGAAGCCCTATCGTCCCTGTTGCTTTGGAGTAAACCCCGTTGCGTAAGCTGCCGCCCCTGCCGTCGTCGGTAAAACTGTTCTATGGCGTTGGCGAGCTGGCGGCGGCGGTGCCGGCCAGCCTGTCGGCATTTTTTGTGCTGTATTTTTTTACGACGGTGGCGGGGCTGAGCCCCGCCCTGGCGGGGGCGGTGCTGCTATTTGGTCGCTTTTGGGATGCGATCAATGACCCGCTGATTGGCTGGCTGAGCGATCGCACTGTCTCGCCCTGGGGCCGCCGCTACCCCTGGATGATTGGCGGGGTGGTGCCGCTGGCGATCTCGTCGGTGCTGCTGTGGACGGTGCCGCCCTTTGCCAGCCAGTGGGCGATTTTTGGCTATTACATTGCCCTGTCGATTTTTGCCTTTGCCGCCTTTACCACGGTGCAGCTGCCCTACACTGCCCTGGCCGCCGAGCTGGCCGACGACTACGACGAGCGCACCGACTTGATCGGCATGAAGTCGGCCTTTAGCATTGGCGGCAGCATTGTGGCGCTGCTGATGGCCCAGGCGGTGTTTGCCCGGGTGGCCGACCCCGCCCGCCAGTTCGTGATTTTGGGGGGGCTGTCGGCCAGTCTGGCGGTGGTGATTGTGGGTCTCTGTGTGGCGGGCACCTACCGCCGCTACTGGCAGGTGCAGCAAGGGCGGCCCTCGCTGGCCGACAGCAGCACCTCTCCAGCCCTGCTGAGCCAGTTGCGCACCGTGTTTAAGAACCACGCCTTTCGTCAGATTTTGGGCCTCTACCTGTGCGGCTGGATGAGTGTGCAGGTGACCGCCGCTATGCTGCCCTACTTTGTGGGGGCCTACATGGGGCTGCCCGCCACCCACTTTGCCCAGATGGCCCTGGCGGTGCAGGGCACTGCGATCGCTATGCTCTGGGGCTGGGATCGGGTGGCCAAGCGCACCGGCAAACGCACGGTATTTTTGCTGGGGGCACCTCTAGCCGCCCTGGCCCTGGGCGGGCTGGCCACGGTGCAGCCGGGGCAGGTGGTCTGGATGTACACCCTAGGGGTAATTGCGGGTGTGGGGGTGGCAACGCTCTACATGGTGCCCTTTGCCATGTTGCCCGACGTAGTTGATCTCGACGAGCTTGAAACCGGGCTGCGCCGGGAGGGGCTGTACTTTAGCGCCCTGGTGTTTTTGCAAAAGCTGGGCCTGGCCGTGGCCCTGTTCATCTCAGGCCAGGTGCTGGGCTGGACAGGGTATGTGGCCAACGCCGACAGCCAGCCCGAGGCGGCCCTAGGCGCAATTCGCCTGCTGATTGGCCCCCTGCCAGCGCTGCTGCTGGGTGTAGGCCTCTGGTTTTGCTACCGTTACCCCATCAACCGAGAACGTCACCAACAGATTTTGCTAGCCCTCCAGAGCCGCCGCCAGCAGCGCTTTGACGACCGAGCCGCCGCCAGTTCAGATGCCCAAGCACCGGGCGTTTGAGCAGATTGCCAGGGTAGCCAAGCTAGGTGTTTTAGACTGAGCGCTAGTCCAATGCTATCGGCCCTAGGGCCGATGACGCTCCTCCGGCGGGAACATCGGTCTCTATCTTTAGATGGAGGGGGGGGACGCTATCAATCGTTAAGTTTGTTGAAGTGTTTAAGACATGCAAGTTCTCTAACATTTCACGTACGCAATTTCGAGTGTAAGGATTTTCCCGATGGCTATGAAGCGTTCCTCAATGGCTAAGCGATGGATGGTTGGTGTTGCAGGTGTTGGTGCCGCCGCCCTGTTGGCAGCCTGTGGCCCGGCCAACGAGCCCGCCGCAGATATGACCCAAGACCCCACTGCTACCGAAATGCCTGCCGCTGATGACGGCACCGCTGCCCAAGGCGGCAGCGTTGTCGATGTGGCCGCAAGCGAAGATGACTTCAGCATTCTCGTGCAGGCGGTTGAAGCTGCCGGGCTGACTGAAACTCTGTCTGCTGGCGGGCCGATCACCCTGTTTGCCCCTACCAATGCCGCCTTTGAGGCCTTGCCCGACGGCACGCTAGATCAGCTGCTGCTGCCTGAAAACCAGGATGCGCTGCGCCAAATCTTGACCTACCACGTGCTTGAGCAAGAAGTGCCCTCCTCTGCGGTAACCACTGGCGAGGTGCCCAGCGCCGCTGGTGCTCCGATTTCGCTCCAGGTCAACGATGCTACGGGCGAGGTCATGGTCAATCAGGCCACGGTGGTTCAGGCTGACATCCAGGCTAGCAACGGCGTTATCCACGCCATTGACCAGGTGATTCTACCCCCCGATCTAGCCCTCTAGCGCTAGACAGCCACGTTTGAAATCAGCTCTTTGGGGGTTTCCCGAGGGTTTTTCCGTACCTGACTCATTTCGCGCCGCCAGGGCTATGGCCCTGGCGGTTTTTTGTGGGCCTAGTACATGAAGGCAGAAGGCAGAAGGCGGAAGGCAGAAGGCAGAAGGCAGAAGGGGAAACTCATAACAAGTTGGGCGGAACTCAGTATCTGAAACCCTCGGTAAGGATGGTTACATTTCTGCTAGCTAATACTAGTGCCTGGGAGGCTGGGATTTACAGAAGCGAAACTGATACTGAATCTTGTTTGATTACCCCCGATTCTGGCGGGCGCACGCCATGCGCCCCTACGGATTGGCCAGTTGGGAATCGGAGGTATGGAATTCGGATTCGGTATGAATTCTGGTGGGTTGGGCGGCGAATCTGGGGCTGAGCAAAGCCTGCCGGGTGAGTACAGGGGGGATTAGCTGCCGTGGTGGGAGGACTGCTGACCTAGGCGGGGCTCAGTTCCCAACCGCAGGCGCTCAATATTGCTGCGGTGGCGCAAAATCACGTAGACCGCCCCCAGCCCCCCGATCACCACGTAGGGTAGAGGCTGCCCTGTGACCGCCATGAGCACCATGGCTGCGATCGCAGCCGCCATCGAGCCCAGGGACACAATCCGGCTGAGGGCCAGAGTGATCGCAAAGGCCGCCGCTGCCCCGAGGGCCACGGGCCAAGCCAACCCCAGCAGCACCCCCAGCCCGGAGGCGGCAGACTTGCCGCCGGTAAAGTTAATCCACACCGATTTGCTGTGGCCAATAATGGCCATGAGCCCGGCCAGCATCAGCACCCAGGGCTGCCAGTTTGGGGTGAGGGTGGGCGTCAGGGTCAGGATCTGGGGCCAGGTCGCCGCCGCCAGCCGCACCGCCAGCAATCCCTTGATCAGATCAATGCCAAGGACGACAATCGCCGCCCCCTTGCCCACGGTTCTCAGCACGTTAGTAGCGCCGGTGCCCCCGGAGCCATACTGCCGAATGTCGATCCCCTTGACCCATTTGCCTACTAGGTAGCCCGTAGGTATGGCCCCCAGTAGGTAAGCTGCCACCAGCAGCAGCACAATTGCTAAAACCGCCAACGCTCTATGTCCTCAAAAAGTGTGGTGGATGGAAATGTCATAGATGGAAATGTGATGGATGCAACCGGAATAACCAGCCCGCTGGCCGACTAATACCAGTCTAGGGGGATTGGGGCACCAGTTTGAGCCAGAGTTTAGCAATCCTCATGGCAGCCTGCGGCGGCCTGATCGAGCTACTTAGAGACAGCCTCAGGCGCGGCGCACAGGCGCTCGATCACTTGGTCAGCGGTGATTAGGCGCTTGAGCACCACCTGCCCAATGGGCACCCCCGTGGCGCTTTCGGGCTTGACTTCAACCATCAGCACCGTGTCTTCGACCTGGTATAGCCAGAGGGTTTCGCCCTGCTCTTGAATTGACAGATTGAGGCGACGCAGGTGGGGTTTGCGCTGCCAGCCCAACTCATTCCACAGTCCGCCAAATTCCCACACTCGGCCTGTGGTCCAACCATCTGAAAGAAAAAAGTACTTCACCGCTCACTCTGCCACACCATATATCAATCGCATTATGCACCGTGATGAACAGTTGACCAAAACTAATGGGATTCAAGCCCCGCCGTTTTAGGGCGTCTTTTTCTGGTTTTGAATATATTGCTTCAGCACCTCAAGGGGTGCTCCACCCACC
>RECJ01000256.1 GCA_007694115.1 Leptolyngbya sp. DLM2.Bin27
TGGTGCTGGCCGCTGGCACCCTGGGCCAGCTGATGACCACCCCCGGCCAAACCATTGGGGTGTCGGTGTTTCTCGACCCAATCATCACTGAGCTGGGGCTGTCGCGATCGCTGGTGTCGCTGCTCTATCTGCTGGGCACCCTCAGCGGGTCGCTGATTTTGCCTTTTGTGGGGCGCTTTATCGACTGGCGGGGGCCACGGGTAGCGGTAGGTGCGATCGCGGCGCTCTTTGCCCTGGCCTGTCTGGGCATGAGCCAGGTGCAGGGGGCGATTACCCTGGGGCTGGGCTTTGTCGCCATTCGCGGTCTGGGGCAAGGTTCCCTGAGTCTGGTCAGCATCAACGCCATCAACCTGTGGTTTGTGCGGCGGCGGGGGTTGGCCCTCAGCCTGTCGGGCATTGGCTTTGCCCTGGGCATTGGGGCCTTTCCGCTGCTGATCGAGCGGCTGATTACCGCCTTTGGCTGGCGCTGGACCTATGCCGCCCTGGGGGGCCTAGTTGCCATCACCATTTTGCCCCTGGGGCTGCTGGTCTTTCGCGACTCGCCCGAGCGCTACGGCCTCAGGCCCGACGGCTACAGCACAGCCACCGTTGAAACCCCCCTGATCGAAGCTAGCTACACTCTCGGCCAGGCCCGGCGCACCTTTACCTTTTGGCTGTTTGCGGCTGGAAATTTCTGCGTCGCCTCTTTGGGCACCGGGCTGCTGTTTCACCACTACTCGATCATGGCCGACTCGGGGGTTGATCGCACCGTGGCGGCGCTGGTGTTTGTGCCCTACGGCCTGGTGACCGCCGGAGCCAATTTTCTCAGCGGGCTGCTGCTCGATCGGATTTCGCCCCGGTTTTTGCTCTGCGCTATGCTGGGCCTGCTCTGCGCGGCGCTGTTGCTGGCGGTGCGGGTCACTACCCCCGAGCTGATGCTGGCCTACGGTGTGCTGCTGGGCCTCATGCAGGGTACCAACGGGGTGCTGCAAGCGGGGGTCTATGCCTACTACTTTGGGCGATCGCACCTGGGCAGCATCAGCGGCTTTGCCACGACGCTCATGGTTGCGGGCACCGCCTTTGGCCCGCTGCTCTTTGCCCTGGGCTTTGAGCGGTTTGGCCGCTATGCCCCCACCCTCACCCTAGCGCTGCTGGCCCCGCTGGCGGTGGGAATGATGGCGCTGGGGTCGGAGCTGCGATCAAGATAAATGTATGCTCTGCAGCCTAGGCTTTGAGGAGCAAATCTAGAAAAATCGCTGTGGCGTACAATTGTGGACATTTCTGTTGCATGATTTGTCCGCAGGGGGAAACATCAAATGTCTGTTAATTTCGATAGCATTATTAGCACTTCAAGCTCTGAAGAAAAATTCTTAAAGATTTTTGAAGATGCGTTCTCTGAACAAGCTCAGCTATTACTTGAAGCACACCAAACGATTCTCTCAGCCTGCTACAGAAATCCAGGACTTTCTCCAACTCTAAAAGCCAGCACCCCAGAAACGCTAGCCAAGGCTTGGTTAAAGAAGTATAACGACAGCTATGAAAATCGAATTTCAAGGCGAATCTCACAACTCCCAGGCACAGTTGCCGATCCAGTCATCAGCATAATCATCAACGCTCGACTAACCGGACTAACAATAGAGCATCTTGAGCAAATCAAATATGCCCATAGGCTATCGATGTCCGCCGAAAATATTCAAGGACTACTACTAGAGGAGTTTCTAGCTGAGCAACTTGCTGATTATGGTTGGTATTGTTGTTGGGGAGAATCTGTTCGCCACGTAGATTTTTGCAATGTTGATGGTTCTCTCCTACAGGTCAAAAACCGCAGCAACTCGGAAAACAGTTCATCGTCCAGAGTAAGAATCAATCAGCCCATTGAAAAGTGGTATCGAGTTGATGCCAGAACAGGTTCCTAGCGATGGTTTTATTTCAACGATAAGTACGATACAGATCGCTTTTCGGAAGAAAACTTTGTTGCCTTTGTTCAACAAGTTCTAATTGTCAACCCAGATGCCTTAGCCCTTGAAGTGGATAGTCCTTGGAAGAATTTATCGGATTCATCAAACTAAGTTAAACGATAGTTGTTTGGCTGAGGATTGTTCAAAACAACCCATATCACTCATCCAACTGACATCATCCGTTTTATGGTAGCGAGAGTACGGAAAATCTGGGTAAGTAACAGGCGGCTTACCCCTCAAGTGAGATAGCAACATCCTCGCGATCGCTCTTCCTAGAGAGCAAGGTACGGCATTACCAACTTGCCGATATTGATCGAGTAAAGTACCTGAAATAATCCAATCGTCTGGGAATTCTTGAATACGCTTGTATTCTTCAATACTGAGGGGTCTATCTTCTTCTGGATGTGCTAAGTCAGTTGCAGGCATAGCCGGATGAGTGACTAACGTCGGGGCAGGCTTATCCCAAGCTAGCCTGCGATAAAAACCAGTTTTCCCGCCTCCTGCATGATAAGAAGCTCCTAATGCCTCTTGATGCAACTCTTCTGGTAAATCTCGCCAGTATTGTCCAGCCTTCAGCAGCCTGTAATACTTGAGTCGTTTTTCAGGAAACTTGACAAAATGGTGTCCATCTTCAGGAAGACCTTCTAAAGCCTCTCGTAGACTTTTCCAGGTTGGCAGTCCATATAAACCTTTCTCTGAATGGGTGGGTGTGAGATGGGGAAGTTTTTCTCCATCACGACTACAAGCAATGACAACCCTTTCTCGTTGTTGCGGCGACCCAAAATTAGCAGCACTGTACAGGTTGAAAGAAACACTGTATCCTGCATCTCTTAGCCTTTGTGTAATGAAAAGTAAGGCACCTCCTCTTTGTTCATCTTGAGATAATGGTGGAAAATTTTTTCCTCTCATTTCATGAGGTCTATGTTTTAATGGAGCGGATAACAATCCTCGAACGTTTTCAATTACTGCAAATCTGGGTTTAAGTTCAATGATTAAATCGATGAACGTTAAAAAGACATTGCCTCGCTCATCATTGAATCCTTGACGCTTTCCCGCACTGCTGAAGGCTTGGCATGGCGGACCACCAACCATTACATCAATCTCATCAGTCGAACTCAGTCCTGCTTTCTCTCGAATTTCTGCTGCTGAGTAATCCCGAATATCCCCGATCAGCGCTATATCTGGTCGATTGATTTCAATAGTTTTCCGGGCGGCTGCATCAATTTCACAAGCAAGTAACACCTGGATACCTTCCTTTTCTAGCCCCAGGTCTAAACCCATACAACCAGAAAAAAAACTCAAAGCTTTTAGCCCAGGTTTGCCGAACGCACGCCGCCCATGATCGGGAATGCTTAAGCTCGTATCTGCTCCCTTAATACGGTAGTTCTGAACAGACTCTGATGCTACGATCCACCGACTGCTAATCCTCTCACCGCTGATTTCGCCATGCCGGAGTAGCTGGCGAACATATTGCTCCGAGCAGTTTAAGATTTCAGATGTCTCTTTTACAGAGATGTATTGGGTAGCCATGCTTTCGGACGCGAAACTAAAAATAGGTACCCATGCTACTGCCAAAGCAGTATGCTTGCAAGGATTGTGAACAAATGTTCTTGTCTCAGCGTTTTGTCTAGAGGTAGCGTCAGCCGTCGAACACTGCGTTGGTGCGGGTGGTGCAAAGGTTATCGATCGAAGTTCGAGTTTGTCTGCCGCCGCCCAACTTTGCCGTTATCCCGCTGCTTGTGGAGCGTGCCGAATCACTATTTATCATGTGTTGATCGCGATCAGGAGCGTGGCAATTTAGCCCTGTAGGATGGGCAGCACCTACCGTTTGGGAAATTCGTTTCAGGCAATCTTCTCAGTCCCTGGCCATTGACCTCGCCACGATCGGACGGAATCGAGCGATGGAGGCAGGTGCGCCTTGACCTGGGGGAGCAGCAAATGGGATTGCCCGTTCCAGCCTGTTAGATAGTTAAATAGGGGACAACGGACTATGCCAGTTGTCTGCTGCCCTTTGCTGTTAAGGTTACCGCCGTGTCGATTCCACTGGTCAATAACATTAGCCTGCGCCACTGGCGGGGAGATCTGTTTGGCGGGGTGACGGCGGCGATTGTGGCGCTGCCCCTGGCGCTGGCCTTTGGGGTGGCCTCGGGGGCGGGGGCGATCGCCGGCCTCTACGGAGCCATCTTTACCGGCTTTTTTGCGGCGCTGTTTGGCGGCACCCCTACCCAGGTGTCTGGCCCCACCGGCCCCATGACCGTGGTGATCACCACCGTAATTGCTGCGCTGGTGGCCCGCTACCCCGACGGCACGGGGCTGGCCATGGCCTTTACCGTGGTGATGCTGGGCGGCGTGCTGCAAATTTTGTTTGGGCTGATGCGCCTGGGGCAATACATTACCCTGCTGCCCTACACGGTGATCTCGGGCTTTATGTCGGGCATTGGGGTGATCATTGTGCTGTTGCAGCTGCCGCCCCTGCTGGGCTACCCGGCCACGGGCGGGGTGGTGGGTACGATGCAAGATCTGCCCGGCTTTATCAGCCAGCCCAACTGGGTGGCCTTGGGCCTAGGGCTGTTCACCCTGGCCGTTGTGTTTTCTATCCCTACCCGGCTGAACCGGGTGCTGCCGTCTCCCCTGGTGGCCCTGGTGGCGGCGACGGTGGTGTCAGTGGTGTTTTTTGGCGATGCTGACCTGCCCCGCATCGGCGATATTCCCTCCGGGTTGCCGACGTTGCGGCTGCCCACTTTTAACCTGCGCGAACTCGATGACATGCTGCGCTACGGCATCATGCTGGCGGTGCTGGGGGCAATCGATTCGCTATTGACCTCCCTGGTGGCCGACAGCATTTCTCGCACCCAGCACAACTCTGACAAAGAACTGATTGGCCAGGGCATTGGCAATGTGATCTCAGGGCTGTTTGGCGGCCTGCCGGGGGCCGGGGCCACCATGCGCACGGTGGTAAATGTGCAGGCGGGGGGGCGCACGCCGCTCTCGGGCATTGTTCACGCCCTGGTTTTGCTGCTGGTGGTGTTTTGGGCCGGGCCGCTGACGGCGCAGATTCCCAACGCGGTGCTGGCGGGGCTGCTGCTCAAAGTGGGCATCGACATTTTGGACTGGGGCTTTATCAAACGCGCCCCCAAAATTTCGATCAAAGGCACCGGCATTATGTATCTGGTGCTGTTTTTGACGGTGTTTATTGACCTGATTACGGCGGTGCTGGTGGGGGCCTTTGTGGCCAACATGCTGACCATCAAGCGGCTGAGCGATGTGCAAAGCTCGCGGATTAAAGCCATCACCGAAAACACCGAAGACACCAACCTGAGCGCCGCTGAGCAAACCATGCTCACCCAGTCGAAGGGGGATATTTTGCTGTTTCAGCTGGGCGGGCCAATGAGCTTTGGGGCGGCTAAGAGCATTACTCGCCGCCTGTCGTTTGTAAAAAACTACCAGGCGCTGGTGCTCGATCTCGGTGAGGTGCCGACGATTGGGGTGACAGCAGCGCTGGCGATTGAGTCGATTGTGCAAGACTCGGTTGGGCGCGATCGCACCGTCTGGATTGTGGTCAGACCCGGCCAGGTCAGGAGTCGCCTCCAGACCCTCGACCTGCAGCGCTTTGTCAGCCAGCGCAAACGCGCCGAAGGCACCGCCATCCCGGCAATTCACCTGGTCGAAAACCGCCACCAGGCCTTAGAGGCGGCCCTGGCGCTGATTCAGCCCAAAGTGGTGGTTTAGCCAGTAGAAGCACAGTTCTTGGGAGACCGCTAGCCTTGCTGTGGCGGTTGCTGTGGTTGGTGAGGGGATGGTTGAAAAACGGCGGGCTTGTCGATATTGTTAGGGGCGTTCTATCGGGCCAGGGCAACCAGGTATGACAAGCACCCATCGACTACGCTGGCGGATCTGGCAACGGGGCCTGGTCGCCCTGGCAATCGCCCTGCCCCTGCTTACTCCTACCCTGCGACCTGGGCAGGGCAACGCCCGGGCGGCAGCCGCTAACGAGGCCGAGGCGGTCTTCAACCAGGGGTTGGTGCTGATTCAGCAGGGTCAGATCGACCGGGCCCTGGCCCAATTTCAGCAGGCCGCTGCCCTGGATCCCACCATGGCCGCCGCCCACTACAACATGGGTCTCGCCCTGCGCCAAAAGGGCCAGCTGCAAGCGGCTGCCTCAGCGTTTTGGCTGGCCATTCGCGCCGACCCAGAGTTTGCCCTGGCCTACGCCAACCTGGGCGGGGCGCTGATCGAGGGCAACAACCTCGATCAGGCCGAGGAGTACCTCAAACGGGCGATTGCCATTGAGCCCACCCTGGGCAATGCCCACTACAACCTGGGCCTGGTTTATCAATCCCAGGGACGGTTTGCCGAGGCTTTGGCGGCCTTAGAGCGGGCGGGGCAGTATAGCCCCCATGCGCCAGAGTCGTTTTTGCAGCGGGGGATTATTTACCTGCAAACCGAGCAAAATACCGAGGCCGAAACGGTCTTGCAGCAGGCTATCGCCCTCAACCCGCGCTACGCCCAGGCCCACTACAACCTGGGCATTGCCCGCTTCAACCAGGGGCAGACCGAAGCGGCCCTCGATTCTTTTCGTATGGCTACCCAGATCAACGGTGGCTACGCCGATGCCTACTACAGCGCTGGGCTGGCCTTTGTGCAACTGGGGCGCTACGACGAAGCCCGCACCGTGTTCGAGTTCGCCAGGCACCTCTACATCACCATGGGCAACCCCACCTGGGCTGCCAAGGCCCAAAGACACCTGGGCCAGCTGCCAGAGAACTAATAGCCAATCCGAATTCCCTACCCCCGATTGCCAATCGGCCAACCTGTAGGGGCGAACGGCGGTTTGCCCAGGGGTATCGAGGGTAGCCAAGCAGGATTCGGTATCACACCCAATCCGTGTCCCATACCCTCAATTTTCAACAGGCCAACCTGTAGGGGCGCATGGCATGCGCCCTCTGGATTTGGGAGTAAATTACCAAAACTTGAGTTTGCGGCAGGCGTAGAGACACATTTTCAACAAGATCAGGCCTTCTTTGACGTGGGCAATGTTTGAGCTGCCGTAGGTGCGGGGCTGATAGCGAATCGGCACCTCGACAATGTGCAGGTGCAGCTTAGCGGCCCCAAACAGCAGGTCAAAGTCGCCAAAGGGGTCAAAGTCGCCGAAATAGCTGCGCCCAGCGGCCAGGCGATCGTAGTCGCGCCGCCACAGCACCTTGGTGCCGCAGAGGGTATCTTTGAGGGGCTGCTCCAGCAAAAACGAGAACATCAGGGCAAAAATCTTGTTGGCTACGGTATTGAGCCAGGGCATTGCCACCCTAGAGCGGGGATAGACCAGCCGTGAGCCATTGGCAAACTCGCCGTTGCCCGAGGCCAGCACCTCGACAAAGTGGGGCAGGTCTTCGGGGGGCACAGTCAAATCGGCGTCGAGAATCATCAGAATATCGCCGCTGGCCTGGTCAAACCCCAGGCGCACGGCGTCGGCCTTGCCTCGGCCCGCCTGCTGAAACGCCTTGAGGGTAAACGGCCCCCGATAGCTCTGTACCAGGTTTTGAATGGTCTCCCAGGTGTGGTCGTGGGAGTGACCTTCGACGAAAATAACCTCGGTGTGCGCCCCCAACTGCGGCAGTCGAGCAACGGCAGCGGCGATATTTCCGGCTTCGTTGCGGGCGGGGATGACCACCGAACAGGTGGGCGCGGTGGCCACTGGGGCAGGCAGCGGGCGGGCGACGATAAACGTGGTCAGGCACAGGTGCTTGACCAGGGGCAGCGGGGCCAGGTAGCGGTTGACTAGCTCGGCCACCCCAGGCACATACTTAGGCCACAAAAACCGACTGCCTCGCTTGAGCGGGCGGTAGCCGGTGACGGTGAGCAGGTTGGCCACGTCATCCATGCTGAGCCAGTTTTGGGGCGGCTGGGGGCGGCGTTGACCCACACGCTCGGCCAGCCGCAGCAGCGGTTCCCACAGATGACTGTGAAAGGTCAAGATCAGGCGAGTTTGGGGCCGACAGAAGGGCTGAAGCCGCTGGAGCACAGCCTGGATGTCGCCCAGATAGCCCAACGACCCCGACAAAATGATGTAGTCAAACTGGCGATGCTCAGGGGCCAGCTGCTCTGGCTCTAGGGTCTCGGCATCTAGGGTATAAAAGCAGAGGTCAGGATACTTTTGGCGAGCGATCGCAGCCACCGACGGAGCAAAATCTAGCCCCACACCCACAGCGGGCTCAGTGGCAGACAGCAGATCGCCCGTGCCGCAGCCCACCTCTAGCACTCGGCAGCCAGGGGGGATAATAAATCTATGTAGCCGAGCCAGATCGCCGTAGTAGTAGCGGTTGCGACTGCTCCAGCGATCTAGCTCGGGGGCGATGCGGTCAAAATAGGCCCGAATATACTGCTTGAAGTCTTGCTTGGGGGCCTCAAGCAGGGCAGAGCTATGGACTTGGCTCACGAACAATTATTTTTCTCTAGAGCCTAGGCAGCGTCTTCTCGCTCAATGTAAAGAAACAAGAAGGCCATGGCCACAGCGGGAAAAACAAGGCCCACGAGGGGAACCAAAACCGAGGGTAAAAAGGCAGCTGACATAGGGTTTCCTACCTCAATAGCAACATCACAGCGTTGAGCACAAGACTGTTGAGCACCAGACTACTGTGAATTGCCGATCTATATGTCTGTTTCGTTACAAACTTTCTCACTCTGGCTCACTCGGCGGCTCTAGATCCATCAAGTGGGATCCGGGCATACCACCAGGCTTGGTTAGGGCGGTCGAGCTTAGCCGTGTAAAGCGTGGTCACAAACGCCTGGGCACCGTAGCCCTGACCGACAATCTCAACGCAGTAGGAAGGCGATTTACGGGTGGCCATGTCGGGCACAAACCGCTTGCCCACTCGCCGCCAGCTGGGTTCTTTGCCCCGCCACTGAATGCGGCAGCAGGGCCAGGGCAGCTGCTCTCGGTCAAACAGACGGCAGCAGGGGCCGACTACGCGGTAGGTCAGGTGCGCCCCTGGGCTTTGAAAAATATGACCTGAGGGCCAGGGATGCTCTGGATCGGGGGACAGGGGCGGTATCATAACAACATGTAACCAATAGCCAATGTTGACGTAGTCTACGAGATTTTTATGGCTGAGCCAATCACCCCAGCAGTCAGCGATCGCATCTGCAAGCATATGAACGACGACCACGCCGAAGCCGTGCTGCTCTACGCTACGGCCTACGGCAACCAGCCCAGCGCCACCGCTGCGGTGATGGAAGCCGTTGACCCCAACGGCATGACCCTGGCGGTGACGGTAGACGGCGAACCGACCTCCGTGCGGGTGCCCTTTGACCACACCCTAGAGGGAGCCGAAGACGCTCACCATACCCTGGTCGCCATGCTCAAGCAGGCCAGAGTTAAGGCCTAGCCCAAGGCTCTAAACTAAATAGTTAAGTGGCACCAGCGGAGCGACCGCGACTCGCCTAGATCATCACTCTCCACCAACTGCCATGAGTGTCTCTATTCAGTTTTTGCCCGACGGCGTGACGGTCACCGCCGAAGTGGGAGAACCCCTGCTGGCTGTGGCCGACCGGGCCGGAGTAACTATTCCCACGGGCTGCTTAATGGGCTCGTGTCATGCCTGCGAGGTCGAGCTAGAGGGGCAAGCAGACCCGATCTGTGCCTGTATTACGGCAGTGCCCCCCGGCCAGGCAAGCCTGGTGATCAATCTCTACGTTGACCCCACCTGGTAGGCTACCACTGGCCCAGTAGCTGCCCCCTCACCCGCTCAGAGCCTTGATGCGCCGCCGTTATTTCACCTCACCCTCTGGGCACCTCTCCCAAGGTGAGGGCAGCGCTATGCTGCGCTGCGGTCAACTCGAATGAAAGTCAGGTTAAACCTTCCAGATCGGCCCCGGCACTGTCAGTGCCGGGGCAATTTTTTGTCTTGCTCGGTAAAGACCTAGGTGCCAATTGGTCAACTGGGGCGATCGCCAATCTCCTAGGGAGTGATACCGAATCCGAATTCCATACCCCCGATACCTACCAGGCTAACCTGTAGGGGCAAACGGTTGTTTGCCCTGGGGAATCGGGGGTAGCCAGACAGGATTTCGCATGAGGCCCAGTAATTACCTAGGTGATGATGAAGTTCTCAAAAATGCACAAGAAACTACATAGGTAGCCTGCGTATATTTCCTTAGGGCTACGTTCCCCAAAGCCATAAAGCCGGCAAAACAACCCTTCAACCTCAGTTGTTTTGCGGTTTAGCCTCCCGAAAGTTGATGGGAGGATAGCGATATCAGCCAAGGCTGATCGGCCAAGGCCGCAAAACCACGGGTGTCGTTCTTTAGAGCCCTCTAAATGCTTGAGATTAGCCAATACCTCTCATCGGTTCGATTGAGCCGGCCCAATAACTGCCACAGACTTGGGTCGTCCAGTTCAGCAGAGATGGGAACCTAGGGGTCATGGTGCGTATCGGGCCTCGCCTCTAACCATTGGGATCGGTCACCCCGTCTGCCCCGTCAATCCAAGATCACGGTTTCAGGGTTTATAAGCACAACCATAGGACGATCACCATGCACATCTACCAACCCCAGCAGTCTCAGGTTTGTACGCTACCGCCCCAGCCGAGGGGAGCCTCAGTAAGCCCTGTGGCTGGCCCCGGTGCCACCACCGATGACCGCCTCAGCCGTCTGGCGGCTGAGGCGGTCAAACGGCAGCGGTACACCCAGGCCTTGCAACTGATGGGACAGCTGATCGAGCGACACCCCCAGCGGGCTATGTACTACAGCAACCGAGGGCTGGTTTACCTGTACCTTGACCAGCCTCGGGCGGCGCTGGCCGACTGCGATCGCGCCGTTGACCTGGGGCCAAATCTAGATCAGGCCTACAACAATCGAGCCCTGTGCCATGCTGCCCTAGGCCATATCACCGCCGCCCTAGACGACTACGAACGCGCCGTTGACATCAACCCCTTTAACAGCTGCGCTCGGATCAACCTAGGGGCTACCCTGCGGCAGCTGGGCGACCTCGATGGTGCCCTAGACTGCTTCGACGAAGCGCTGATGTTTTACCAGCTACCAGAATTTATCTATGCCGAACGGGGCCGCACCTACCATTTGCGCGGCGATTGGAACTGCGCCCTGGCCGACTACCGCCGCAGCCTGGCCGCCGCCGCCGCCCAGCCACCTAGTCCCCAGATTCAGGCGCTGATCCACCGAGTCAACGGCTATATCCACGAACTGATGCCCCAGCCCAGCTGCGCTTAGCTAATTTGGCCGGTTTAGGGGGCGATGGATGAGCCTAGTCAATGGAAATATTTTGAGGCCCGCCATTGCGCGCGCTGGCGCGACTGGCGGCACTGGTGGCAGCCACCGGGGCAGCGCCCTGGTTGGTCAACCAACTCTTCACCGGATCATCGGATAGGTCAAGGCGCAGCAGGCCAGAGGCAAGGCCACCTAAAAACGCCACAGGGTGAGCGGTTAGCTCTTGCACAAACGGGGTGAGTTCGTCTAGAAACATAGTCTTCATCAGCCTGTAGCAGCGACGGCCTGATCGTAACTCGAAATGCCCTGCATAGCCATCGCTAAAACGATTGGGGCAAGGTATGCGGTGTGTGGTATACGGTTCAAGTACGGCTGTAAATCGTACACCGTGAACCTCATTAACTAGTAGTCGAAGGCAGAAATAGCCCCCCTATTCCTGAAAGGCGTAGTCCCTGGAATCCAGAGAATCCCCTTTCTGCCTTCTGCCTTCTGCCTTCTGCCTTCTGCCTTCTGCCTTCTGCCTT
>RECJ01000084.1 GCA_007694115.1 Leptolyngbya sp. DLM2.Bin27
TCCCTAGCATAAGAGCCCAATCGGCAGTATGACACCTTATTGAATCCATGATCCTTAGCTACCTACTGCGGCACCGCCAAGTGAGTTGACCCCAAAGGGACCAGGTGCATTCAAGGCACCCGGTCCCTAGATTGAGGAGTTTCTCGCCGTCGTTGGGGAACTCTACAGCCGATGGCACTCAGTAGGTAGCCCTATGCCACTGTGGGCATAAAATTGCTGTCATCATCAAGCAGTTGGCTAAAAGCAGGACTTTAACGAGTGGGCACTGCCCACCACCTACTACGGTAGCCAAAAGCTGGGCAACCCCTGCAATCCCTGCTGCACAAAGCGATTGACCGAGCGCAGCGCCTGAATGTGCGGCTCATCGGGTATCACGGGCAAAATCTCGGCGGGCTGGCCCTGGCCCAAGGTCGCAATCACATGGTTTGCTGCCTCTAGCCCCGTCACGTAGGCCTTCTCCTGCGACCAAGAGCCGTGGCGGGTGACAATCCAATCGCCCGCCATGAAGAGGTTGTCGAAGCTGGTGGTGGCGGGCAGCAGGTAGCGGTAGCTGCCGGGGGCAAAGTGGGTCACCCCCTGGGGAATGCGCACCACGGCATGGTCAACAATCTTGGCCTCGCCAAAGGCCGGAATGCACCCCGCCAAATCCTGCTGCACCTGCTGGAGCACCTGGTCATCGTCTAGGGCCAAAAGCTGGTTGGCGTGGTAGTAGTCGGCCTCAACCACGGTACCCGGCTCGTCGCGGTACTCGTCGTGGAGGGCGTTGAGGTCAAAGAACGTCCACCCCGTGGTGGGGTGAAAGCCAAAGCAGGCGTTGGAGGGTAGGGGAATGTTGACCTTGCGATCGCACCACAGCCGCGTAGCCAACACGTCCACGGCTCCCAAATTGCGAAGGTCGCGAAACTCCTGGCGATCCCTGAGCTGGGCCGACTGCTGGACAATTTTCTTTAGCCCGCTGATGCCGACGGCAAACACCACCGCATCGGCCTCAAACACCTCGTCGCCCCCGGCACCACTACAGACCACCGCCGTCACCCGGTTATGCTCCACCCGCACATCCGACACCCGGTGGTTGGCGAGAATCTTGCCCCCCGCCCGCTCAATCGCCTCCGTCCAGGGCCGAAAGATCTGCGCCCCCACCGTGCCCCGGCACCAGCGCACGTCAAAATCGGGCTGGTGAGCGAGGATGAAGTAGTAGAGCATGCCCAGGGCCGCCGCCGCCGAGCACTGCTCACCGGGGGCAAACAAGCCCACCAGCAGCATTGGCTCAAACGACTCGTGGTAGAGCCGGGCCGATACGCCGTACTGGCGAAACAGCTCGCGGGCGGTGATGCGATCGTACTTTTGCCAGGCCGCGTCGGAGTTGTCAAAGTCGATCAGCGCTTGCAGCAGCGGTAGGGCCGAGAGCCGGTCGATCAGCGGCAGCCGCTTAAAGTCTGTATAGAGAAAGGTGCCCAGGGGCGTGGGCAGGTAGGGCTGGGCCTGAAACAGGGGCGACTCGACCTCTAGGCCGTGGGGCGAATACTGCGACGAGCGAGTCCACTGGGTAAAGGGTTGAATGCCCAGATGGTCGGTGAGGGCAAAGATATTGCGGTAGGGGTACCAAAACCCGTGAATGCCCGCCTCAACGGCGCGGCCCTGGGGGGTTTGCCAGCCCGCGACTAGGCCGCCGGGGTAGGCTCCGGCCTCTAGCAGCGTGACGGCGTAGCCCTGGCGGGCCAGGTGATAGGCCGATCCCAACCCGGCCCAGCCTGCGCCAACCACGACAACCTGCTTGCGATCTGTGTTTTCCATTTTTTTGCCCCCGTTGCCCATAGACCTTCTTTACTCTATCGGTACAGCGCCCGGTAAGGGTTTAGGATCAGGGGTAGGTTGAGGGCTGACTGGTATGCCGATCTTGGGCTGCCCTCACCCCCAACCCCTCTCCCAGGGGGAGCAGGGAGCCGATCCATCTCTATAAACCACTCTTTTTAGCCCAATGAGCAGTAAAAAAATTGTGAAAAGCGGCGTCAATACGGTGATGGGAGTGAAAGAACCCACCCGCGACACCACCATTCGCACAGATTTAGCCAATCCCCGCTGGGATCAAAAAGCCACGCTGACCTATGTGGGGGCGACCATCGCCCAGGTGGCAGCTATGACCGGGCTGCTGTGGGCGATGGATTTTGCCCTGGGGCGCGTTGACACCGCCGCGCTGCCCCAGGGAGCGGTGACGGCGATCGCCGGTGCGTTTTTTGCCTTTGTCACCCTGCGATCGCGCCTCTTCTCCCTCCTCGACAACACCCGCAACAGTGGCCGCTACAAGTCGCTCCAGCGGCCCGGCTGGGCACCGCCGCCCCTGGCCTTCCCCATTGTGTGGATGAGCATTGCGGTGCTGCGGGTGGTGTCGGCCTATGTGGTGTGGTCGGCCATGGGGCAGACGTTTTTGAGCTGGCCGCTGATACTCTACGTGGTGCACCTCAGCCTGGGCGACACCTGGAACACGATTTTTACCGTAGAAGGCCGCCTGGGGGCGGCGGTGCCGATGGTGATTGTGGGGCCGCTGCTGTCGGTGGTGGCGGTGACGGTGGGCTATTTTCGGGTGGTGCCGCTGGCGGGGTGGGTGATTTTGCCTTCGCTGGTGTGGCTGGCGATCGCCACGGCCCTCTGCATTAGCCTCTGGCGCTTAAATGGTCAAGAGCCCCTATATCCGGTCTCCCCAGCCGAGTCCTAGGGTGCATCCGCGCAGCAAGAGGACAGGGCAGCGGGGGCACCAAAACTCAGGTCGATGGGCGTCGCTCGCCATTGCAGCGATGCTCCCGGTTGATCGGGGTCGGGCTCAAGCAGCCGCCACTGATCTTTGGCTGTGCCCCGCTGGAGGTAAACATCAAAATTTCGGGTTTGGCGGCGCTGGGCGCTGGTCAACCCACCTCCCTTGAGGTGGTAGGTACCGGCCACCTCCACCGCTGGCTGTCCGGCGATCTCAGTCCAGTGGTGGTCAGCGATGCGAATGCCACTCACCTGGGCCAGGTCGGCGGGGTCGGCCCCCGCCTGACGCCCCAACTGGCGGTAGAGAATTATCTGGGTTTGGGAGAGCTTTTGTGCGATCGCACCCTCCACCACCGCCCTCGGTGGCCGGGGGTTGATCACGCCACAGCCCAGCAGCACCAGGCAGAGCAGCCCGATGACGACCGATCGCCCTAGGTAAATTGCCGCTGGTCTATGCATCAGGTCTCCTCGGTGTTAAACTCACTCCCCTAGGCTACTGCTTTGGGTCCCCTGGAGGAAATAGATGATGGCAACGGCGGCGCGGGCTAGGGGGCAGGCCGCAGCGCCCAGGCCAAGAAGCGCTCGGTATGGTACAGGGCAATTTGGTTGCCGGGGCCGCGAAACACCGCATCAAAGGCATGTTCGGCCCAGGGAATGACAATTAGCGCCGCCGGGTTGCCGCTGCGGGTCAGCTGCTCATACATCTGCTGGCCGTAGCTGAGCTGCACCAGGTGGTCGCGCTGGCCGTAGATCAACAGCGTGGGCGGCAGCCCCGGCCTGACCGCAAAAACTGGCGAAGCCTGCTGGTATAGATCGGGCAGCTGTTCGGGGTTGCCGCCCAAAAAGGCCTCTAGCACGGCGGTGGTGTCAATTGGGTCGGGCACGGGCGGGTCGTAGTAGCCCGCCGCCAGGTTGACTGGGCCGTAGTAGCTGACCACCGCCCGCAGCGGCAGGGCTCCGGGCGCGTAGGCCGCCAGCATCGCCAGGTGTGCCCCCGCCGACCACCCCACCAGGGCCATGCGGTTGGGGTCAATGCCGTAGGTTGCGGTGCGATCGCGGGCCCAGGCCAAAGCGGTCTGCACATCCTCTAGCTGGGTGGGAAACCGATGCTCGGGCGCATGGCGATAGTCGATGGCAAAAACCGTATAGCCCTGGGCCGCCATATAGCTGCTAAAGCGGGCGGTGGCGTCGGGTGAGCCCTGTCGCCAAGCCCCGCCGTAGATGGTGACAATGGCCGGATGCGGCCCCTGGGCGCTGGGCGGCTGGTAAATCTCTAAGGCCAGGGCGGCACCGTCTGGCGTCACCACAGTCTGGCGCTCAGGGACGATTGCCCCCTCGGGCAGCCCCCCCAGCAAATCTACCAGGGCAAAGGGGCTAGACCGGAGAAAGGGCTGGCCATTGGGCGGCAGCTGATCGCCGTAGTCTGGCCCAAAGCTCTGCATTTGGGCCTCGGCCCGCTCTACGGTGGCAGGCACCTGCAACAGCGGCAGGCTGCTCAGCACCAGACCCATGGCGGCCATGGCAATGACCAGGGGTTTTAGGGGGCCAGAAACCTTGAGCAGCAGCGCTAGCCCCAGCAAGATGGCCTGAATCAGCAGCAAAAACGGGCTCACTTCCGGCGCACCTACCCCCAGGGGCAAGAGCCACAGGTTTGGAGCTGGCACCACTATCCAACTGCTCAAAAACAGAGCAATCGCCGCTAGTGGTGCGATCGCCCAGGCCCAGACCTTACCCAAAATTGCCATGCAGACGCTGTGCGACAGTGAGCCCAATGTAGCCTAGTCCATTAGCAGATAAGGCAGAAGTAAGCAGGCAGCAGGCAGAGTTGGTGGGTTTATTTCTGCCTCAGAGTACTAGGGAGTACTAGGGAGTACTAGGGAGCCTGAGGGCTGAAGCTGAGGTTGAGCTGCCCGATCTCCATGGACTAGGGCCACCTCGGCGCAAATTCTCGGTCACAATTCTCAGTCGCAATTCTCAGTCGCAAATGATCTAAAGCCGGGTGCGCCGCCCCACAAACAGACGGTTGAGAAACGCCAAAATGAGCGTAAACACCGTCGCCCCAATGATCGACCAAATAATCGGAAACGACTGCCCGCCAATCTGTAGGGCAAAAAACTCTGGCAGGCCCAGACTGCGGGCCATCAAAATACCCAGGTATGCGCCAATAAAGCCCACCACAATGGATGTCAAACATCCCCCCGCCGTATAGCCCGCCAGCGATTGGCCAATGCCGCCACAGATGGCCGCCACAACCAATAACACCAGTAACTCAATTAGCCCCATAGCCCCTCGTTCCTCAACTGTGCCGTTACCTAACGGTCAGCAGCATAACCGTTGGGTGGAGGCGCAGCATGTAGCGCAAGGTAGAGCTTTTACGGGAGGGAATGCTCTCTGGGTGAATAGTCTTAATGGAAAGACTAAATCTCGGCGTAGGAGCAATCTGAGAACCCTAGCGCCCAAGCATCGCTATTGCTTGAGGGTACGGGGGTCGAGGGCATCGCGCAGGCCGTCGCCCAGCAGGTTAAAGGCCAGGGTGGTCACCACAATGAGAATCGCCGGAGGCCACACCAGCCAGGGTTGCAGCACCAAAATCGACGCGTTGGTGGCCAGGGTGAGCATATTGCCCCAAGAGGCATCGGGCTGCTGAATGCCGAGGCCGATAAAGCTCAGGGTTGCCTCTGCCAAAATAAAGCCTGGAATCGCCAGGGTGGCGGCAATAATGCCGTAGCTGGCGGTCTGGGGCAGAATGTGGCGGGTAATAATGTAGAGCGATCGCCCCCCCATCACCTTGCTAGCCTGGACAAACTCTCGCTCTTTGATCGACAGCACCTGGCCACGAATTACCCGCGCCAGCCCGGCCCAGCCCACCAGCGAGGTAATCAGCACAATCAGCAAAAACCGCTGGGTGCTCGAAATGCCCGCTGGCAGCACCGCCGCCAGGGCCACCAGCAGATAAATACTCGGAATCGTCATCAGCACTTCGACAAAGCGCATCAGCACCCCATCGACCACGCCGCCAAAGTAGCCCGCCATGCCCCCCACCAGCATGCCCAACGGGAACGAGATGGCGATGCCAATCAGCCCCACGCTGAGGCTGACCCGGCTGCCGTGGATCAGGCGGCTGAACTGATCGCGGGCCTGCTCGTCGGTGCCCAGCAGGTTGATGCGGGCCGGGCCAGCGGTGTCAAACAGGGTGAGCCGCCCCTGGTCGTTGCGGTGAAAGATCCGCAGGGCCGAGGGCTGGGTGCGATCGATAATGATTTCCCGCTCCCCGGTGTCGATATCCACCGGCCCCTGGGTAGTGGGGTAGACGTGGGGAAAGAACCGCCCGGTCTCGGCGTCGCGCCAGTAGACCTGAGTTGGGGGCAGCAGCGACCCATTGAGCTGCGACTCGTAGGGGCTATAGGGAGCAAAAAAGTCGGCCCCCAGCGCTACGCCGTAGAGCACAATCAGCAGCATAGCGCCCAGCTGAGCCAGGCGATTGGTTTTGAACTTGCGCCACCAAGTCATAGGCCGATTACCGAAGGGGGTCAGGTGTGGATTACGGTTTGCTCGTTCTCCACCATAAACACATTTGAATAGAGGTTAGCAATTATTTGCTTGCCCTCTTGGGTGAGCGACAGGTAACGCAACCCGTCTTGGATGTAGGGGTGCACTACTTTCCAGTAAAAAGTGGGGTAGTTGGCCCGCAGATCGCCGGGGTGCTCGTAGTTGAGAAATTTGTTCTGGCCGGTTTCTTCAAACTCGTAGTAGAGCGCCCCAATTTTCTTCAGGTAGCGGGGGTCGCTGAGCTGGCCGATCAGGTCTGCCGCCCGCACCAGCCCTGGGAAGTGCTGGGTGTCTTGGTGGTCTTCTTCCTTGGGCACCGGAAAGCGGGTCAGCTCGATGTTGCGCTTGATGGCGTCGGCTTCGATCACCGGGTTGCCGCCAAAGCGCTCTTCGATGAAGCGCTTGCCCCGGTCAACGTGGTAGGGAGTCAGGGCAGCGTCTGACGCGCCGGGCTTGAGCGGCACCATATCGTCGCCCTGGCCGGTGGAGTAGAGGTGGTTGCGGTCTTGGTCACTGCGGCACACTCCTTTGACGTAGCCAATGTCGTGGCAGACCAGGGAAATGATGAAGTGCATCCAGTCTTTGCAGGTGACGCCGCCCTCGCGGATGTGCTTGCCGCGCAAAATCTCTTGGCCCACCAGGGCCACCAACACGGTGTGCTCAACGTTGTGGTAGAGGGCGTCGCTGTTGGCAATATTCTCTAGGGCCATGCCGCCTGCCCAGGCAATGATGTCTTCGTAGTCGGGGTTTTGGCCGCCGTAGGTGCGGTGGTACCCGACTCGCAGTTTGTCAACAAAGTCACTGATGATAATTTCGGTGGCGTTAAACATTCCCAAGACCTGCCTTTTTGAAGTCGTGCCGCTTGAAACCGTGCCGCTGGCGTGAGGAGATCTAGTGACGATGGGTAATTGAGGCCCACGCGGCGAATATCTTGCTATTAGACCAAACCTTCCCCGTTTGGGGATGTGATTTGAGTCAGCCAAAATCACGAGATTAACGGTCAAAGCCGGGGCAAATGGCCAATTTTATCGATAAAACAAGTGATCCCAAGGATGCCGAGCTTTGGGCCATAATGAGAAAGTAAACATTTCGTAATCTATCGAGCCGTTAATCCCCGAGGGTGTGCCTGTGCCAAATCTCCATTCTTCCGACCCTCGGGCGGCGGCTGTTTCACCGGTTGAGAGCGATATGACCCACTATAGCGAAGCCACCGCTGGCCGTGAGCCCCGCCGCCGCTGGTCGGGAGTGCTGCTAGGCCTGGGGGCTGGGGTGCTGCTCACCCTAGTGGCCACCCAGATCTTGGGCGGGCGAGAGAGCGACCCGAGCGACCCGACCGAAGCGCCCCCGGCGGTGGCGACCCAAACCGTGACGGTGGCCCCGGCCACCCCCGCCACCGTGGCCGACACCCTGGCGATCAACGGCAGCGTGCAGGCGATCGATCTGCTGACGATCGCACCCCAGGCCAGCGGCTTGCAGATTCGTCAGATTTTGGTGCGCGAGGGCGATGCGGTGAGCGCCGGGCAGGCGATCGCCATCCTCGACGACGCCACCCTCCAGGCCGATCTGCGCCAGGCCCAGGCCCAGCTGTCGGTTTCCCAAGCCCAGGTGACCCAGCGCCGCGCCGCCCAGGCCCAGGCCCAGGCCAGCTTGGCCGAGGCCCAGGCCACCCTAGCCCGCAACCAAACCCTGGCCGATCGCGGCGCGATTAGCCAGCAGGAGCTGGGCAGCCTGCAAACCCAGGTGGTGACCGCCCAAGAGTCGATCAGCCTGTCGCGGGCCGAGGTGGAGAGCGCCGAGGCGGGGGTGCGATCGCAGCAAGCCGCCATTGACCGCCTGCAAACCCAGCTCAGCCAGACCACCGTGCGCGCCCCCGTGGCTGGCACCGTAGCCGAGCGCCGCGCCACCGTCGGCGATGTGTCGGCCCCCGGCAGCCCGATTGTGACCCTGATTCAAAACAACCAGCTCAAGCTAGCCGCTGAGGTGCCCCAGGCCCAGCTCGACCAGGTGGCGATCGGTGCCCCGGTCGCGGTCACCTCCAACGCCGACAGCCGCATCCAGCTCCAGGGCACGGTGCAGTCCATCGACCCGGTGGTCGATGCCGCGACCCGGGTGGCAACGGTGAATGTGTCGCTGCCCGCCAGTGACCTGCTGCGGCCCGGTATTTTTCTGCGCGGTGAGATCACCACCAGCTCTCGCCAGGGGCTGACAATTCCCGCCACGGCGCTACAGCCTCAGCCCGACGGCACCACCCAGGTGTTTGTGCTCACCGAGGGCAACGTGGTCGAGGCCCGCACCGTGGAGCTGGGCAACCGGATTGCCGCCAGGGGCGACACCGCCGCCCGGGTCGAAGTGATCCAGGGGCTGCAATCGGGGGCACAGGTGGTTACCTCCGGCGTCGGGTTCTTGCAAGACGGCGATGTGGTGACGGTTGTCCCGTAGGGTGCATAACCCTAAGGCGAGGCTCCGCCAACGCGCCAACCATGCACCAAATCTCACATAGCAAGCATTTTCCGTAAGCTAGTGGCTTGACCAGATAAATCCGGTGTATGGCTTCGCGAATGCACCCTACAACGACTTCACCCACTCACCTGCTCCCCACCCGCCCACCCAACTACCCCTCTTGCTATGAATCTCTCCGGCTGGTCAATTCGTCGCCCGATTCCTGTGATTGTGCTCTTCCTGGTGCTCACCCTGGGGGGGTTGGTCTCCTTTGGGCAGCTGGGCATCGACGAAAACCCCAACATCGAGTTTCCGGCGATTACCGTCACCGTCACCCAGACTGGGGCGGGGCCAGAGGAGCTAGAAAACCAGGTGACGCGCAAAATTGAAGATGCCGTCGCCGGGCTGGGGGACATCGACTCGATCCGCTCCACCGTGCGGGATGGCTCCTCTAACACGGTGATTTCCTTCATTCTGGGCACCGATGTCGATCGGGCCACCAACGACGTGCGCGATGCGGTAACGCGGATTCGCCAGGATCTGCCGGGCAGCATTCAGGAGCCGGTGATTCGACGGCTGGAGTTTGGCGGCGGCGTGGTGATGACCTACGCGGTCAATTCTGACCAGCGCTCGGTGGAAGAACTCAGCGACCTGGTAGACCGCACCATCAGCCAGGAGGTGCTCACCGTGGAGGGGGTGGCGCGGGTAGACCGGGTCGGCGGTGTGGAACCCGAAATTCGCGTGGATCTTGACCCCCAGCAGCTCGACGCCCTGGGCATTACCGCCACCCAGGTAAACGATCAGATTCGCGCCCTCAACATCAACCTGCCCAGTGGCCGGGCCACCCTCGGCGGCCAAGAGCAGAGTTTTCGCACCCTGGGCAGCGCTCCCACGGTCGAGGCCTTTCAGGCGGCCCGCATTGCCCTGCCCAACGGCACCACCGTGCCCCTGACCAGCCTGGGCCGGGTCGAAAGCGGTTTTAAAGAAGCGCGGCAGTCCGCTCACCTGGGCAATCAGCCGGTGGTGGCCTTTCAGATCTACCGCAGCACCGGCAGCATCTTGGTGTCGGTGGAGGAAGGGGTGCAGGCGGCAGTGGCGCGGCTGAACGAAACCCTGCCGGAGGACGTGAACATTGAGCTGATCTTTACCCGCGCCACAGAGATTCGCGACTCGTACCAGGCGTCGATTGATGCGCTGATTTTGGGCTGCGTGCTGGCGGTGGTGGTGGTGGGCGTGTTTTTGCGCGACTGGCGGGCCACCCTGGTGACCGCTACGGCCCTGCCCCTGTCGATCATTCCCACCTTTTTGGTGCTGGGCTGGTTTGACTACACCCTCAACAGCATGACCCTGCTGGCTCTGACCCTGGCCGTGGGCAACCTGGTTGACGATGCGATCGTCGAAATTGAGAACGTTGAGCGCCACATTGACATGGGCAAGCGCCCGTTTCAGGCGGCGCTAGACTCCACCGCTGAGGTGGGCCTGGCGGTGGTGACCACTACGGCGACCATTGTGGCAGTGTTTTTGCCGGTGGCCTTTATGGGGGGCATTCCGGGGCAGTTCTTTCAGCCCTTTGGCTTGACGGTGGTGACGGCGACGGTGTTTTCGACCATTGTGGCCCGACTGGTGACGCCGATGATGGCGGCCTATCTGCTCAAGGGTAGGCCCGTAGCGGCGGGGGAGGCGTTTGAGACCTTTGATGGCCATGGCGTATCGTTAAACGGCAACGGCAACGGCAACGGCAACGGCAACGGCAACGGCAACGGCAGGGCACCGCGCCGTGGCCCCTACCGCAGTTTGCTGGGCTGGGCGCTGCGCCATCGGGGGGTGACCGTTGCCCTGGCGCTGGTGTTTTTTGTCGGCAGTCTGCGGCTAGTGCCCTACATTCCCACCAACCTGTTTGACGCTAGCGATGCGGCGCTGTCGACCCTGTCGGTGGAGCTGCCCCCCGGTGCTACCCTGACCGACACTCGCCGGGTGACCACCCAACTCACCCAAGAGCTGCTGGCCAACCCGGCGGTGGCGTCGGTGCTGACCACCGAAGGCGGCGACGATGGCGTCAACCAGGCCACGGTCTTTGCTCGGCTGCTGCCCAGGGGCGATCGCGACCTCACCCAGGGCCAGTTTGAGCAAGAGATTCGCCCCCTGTTTGCCGAGGTGCCCGGCGCTCGGATCAGCTTTCAGAGCCGGGGGGCCGGAGGCGAGAGCAAAGACCTGAGCGTGGTGCTCAAAAGCGATGACCCGATCGCCCTGCGGGAGGTGTCAGACTCGCTGACGCGGGAGATGCGCGGTGTGCCGGGGCTGGTGGATGTTAGCTCTAGCGCCAGCCTGGTGCGGCCCGAGGTGCAGATTGTGCCCGATATGGATCGGGCGGCGGATTTGGGGGTGACGGTGCAGGCGATCGCAGCCACCGCCTCCTTGGCTACCCTGGGTGACACCGATGCAAATATGGCCGACTTTAACCTGGGCGATCGCCAGATTCCGATTCGGGTGCAGATCGACCCCGCCTTTCGCGACGACCCGGTGCTGCTCGAAACCCTGCGGGTGCCCAGCCAAAACGGCGGCCTGGTGCCCCTAGCCGCCGTGGCCGATGTGCGCTTTGGCAGCGGCCCGGCCCAAATCAACCGCTTTGATCGATCGCGCCAGGTGACTGTGGGCGGCAACCTGGCGGGCATCACCCTGGGCCAGGGTCTGGCCCAGGTAAACGAGCTGCCTACCATGCAAAACCTGCCCGCCAGCGTCACCCAGGAACCTGCCGGGGATGCCGAAATCATGCGCGACATTTTTAGCCGCTTTGCCCTGGCTTTGGCCACGGCGGTGCTGATGATTTTTGCGGTGCTGGTGCTGCTGTATAACAGCTTTATCTATCCGGTGGCGGTGATGGCGGCGCTGCCTTTGTCGGTGGGCGGGGCGCTGCTGGCCC
>RECJ01000257.1 GCA_007694115.1 Leptolyngbya sp. DLM2.Bin27
AGGTTGTTCGCCTAGCCGGAGAATCCCCGTGCCTTTAGGTCGGGGAGCATGTCAAACCTCATACCTAATACGAGATTCTGCTGGGCTACCCCCGATTCTGGAGGGCGCACGCCATGCGCCCCTACGGGTTGGCCTGGCAGGAACCGGGGTTATGTGATTCGGATTTGGTCTAACTCAGGCGATTTACAACAAACTCGCCTGAAGCTGCGGCTCTAGTGGTAGATCGGCGTCAATGGGGAGAGTGATGGTGCCTGCTGCTAGGTCACCACCGCCCCACACTAGCTGACGACTGCCGGTCGCCAAGGGGGTAGGGGTACCAGCGGTCGTGAGCCAAATCGTTGCTGTCTGGGGTGGGGTGCTGATGCCGCTCGTCGCCGCCGGATTCACCGCCGCCAGGGCATACATCACCCGGCTAGAGTCCCGCAGGATCGCTTCCTGGGGCAGCCACAGGGCCGCCGAGAACCCCTGCTCTAGGGCGTAGGTATAGAGGGAGGCGGCGGCAATCACCGCCTGCTCAAAACTGTCTGCCTGCCACCGAGCGGCAGTATTGAGCCCGATGACAATGTCGCGGCTGGCAGTCATAGTTTCTAGCTCGCGCACCCGCAGTTCGCCGTAGCGAGCGCTGGTGCGCCAGTGAATCAGGCGGGTGGGGTCGCCCCAGCGGTAGGGCCGCAGCGATCGCGTCACCCCTTGAGTATCGGCTTTGGCCTGGGGGCTATAGCGCCAGTGCTGGCCCTCGCGCGGCCCGACGGTATCTAAAATCGGGCAGCGCTTGAGGGGCAGCACCTGCGGATATACCACCGCCGTCGCGGCGACCTCGGTGGAACGGCGACACCAAAACAGGCCCAGGGGGGCCGCCGTACGCAAGTCTGTGGTCTGCCAGCGGTAGATGCCCCGCCGCTTGGTGGCTATCTGGTAGCGCCAGCGGTGGGTTTGCCCCGCCAGTAGTGCGCCCACAGCGGTGATCTGCACCGGCCCCAGCTGAGCGGGCAGCGGGTCAATGATTTGAAACAGGCGCTTAGTCTGTCGCTGGGGATTGTGCACCTGTAGCTCGATTTCTAGGGGTGCTTCAGCGGTCACGGGGGCAATGGGCGATCGCATTACCACCAGGCCCTGCAAATTGCGCGGGGGCAGCACTGCTGCTACCATCAACAGCGCCAGCATCACCCCGCTCATCACGTATAGCCAGCCCGCCAGGGTGTTAGTCGCCGCCGCAAAAAAGAACAGCGCCAGTCCCAACAGTACCCAGCCCACGTAGGCCGGATTCACCCAGCGCTGCTCTAGCCAGCGGGTTAAGCGCTTAAAACCATTCATGCAATCGCCCTACGAATACTCTCGACGGTGACTCTTTGAGCATACCCAACCGCCGACCGCTGCAAATATAGCGGTGGCCATAGCGCGTAAACCATCGGCCTCTACCCCCGTTGAGAACCAGGATGGCGCAAGGGTGTGTGGCTATGCCATTTAGGTAAAACCATAGGTAAAACCAAAAGCGGGGGAGACACTGCCCAGCAGCATCTCCCCCGCTTGATCGTGGGCCTAGGCTCAACTAACGCTTAACCAGCTTCTTCGAGAGCTTCCGCAGACGAATCGACTCGGGGGTAATTTCCACCAGCTCGTCGGAACCGATGTACTCTAGCGCCCGCTCTAGGCTCATGTCTACAGGGGTTTGCAGCTGCACTAGCTCGTCGCCGCTGGCGGCACGGTGGTTGGTCAGCTGTTTGGTCTTGCAGATATTGAGCTCAAGGTCTTGGTTGCGGTTGTGCTCGCCCACAATCATGCCCTTGTAGACCTTGGTACCTGGGGTAATGAAAAATACCCCCCGGTCCTCGGCGTTCTTGAGCGCATAGAAGGTCGCCACCCCTTCCTCAAAGGCAATCAGCACTCCGTTGCGGCGGGCCTCGATCTCACCGGAGAGCGGCCGATAGTCTGAGAAGCTGTGGTTCATAATGCCTGCACCCCGGGTCAGCCGCATGAACTCACCGCGAAAGCCAATCAGCCCCCGTGCCGGGATCACAAACTCTAGGGTGGCCCGGCCATCGCCCATCACCCGCATATCTTGCAGCTCACCGCGACGCTGGCCCAGACGTTCCATACAGCCGCCCACTCCCTCTTCGGGGACGTCGAGCACCAGCAGCTCATAGGGTTCACAGGGCTGACCGTTGACCTCGCGGTAGATCACCTGAGGCTGAGACACCTGAAACTCATAGCCTTCTCGACGCATGGTTTCGATTAAAATGCCCAGGTGCAGCTCACCCCGTCCCGACACCGAAAATCGGTCAGGGGAGTCGGTGGGCTCTACCCGCAGAGCCACGTTGGTCTCAAGCTCACGCATCAGGCGATCGCGCAGCTGCCGCGAGGTGACAAAGGTGCCCTCTTGCCCAGCGAAGGGCGAATCGTTGACCACAAAGGTCATCTGCAGGGTCGGCTCATCGACCTTGATCAAAGGCAGCGCCTGGGGGTTGGTGGGGCAGGTAATGGTCTCACCGATATTGGCGTCGGCGAAGCCCGCAACTGCCACGATATTACCCGCCGAAGCCTGCTCGATCTCAATCCGCTGCAAACCCTTAAAGCCCAGCAATTTAGAGATCTTTGACTTAATCAAGCTGCCGTCTTCTCGAACGAGGGCGGCCTGCTGCCCAGCGTGAATTACCCCATTGTGAATCTTGCCGATCACAATGCGGCCTAGGTACTCAGAGTAGTCAAGGGTGGTCACCTGAATTTGCAGCGGCTTTTCAGGATCGCCCACCGGGGGTGGCACGTGGTCGAGAATGGCCTCAAACATCGGCTTCATGTCCGCGCCCTCGTCTTCGAGCTGGGTCTTGGCGTAGCCCGACAGCCCCGAGGCAAACAGGTAGGGGAACTCGCACTGGTCGTCGTCGGCCCCCAGTTCAATGAAGAGATCGAGTACTTTATCAACCGCGCCGTGGGGTTCGGCCTGGGGACGATCGATTTTGTTTACCACCACAATCGGGCGTAGCCCTTTCTCTAGGGCTTTTTTAAGCACAAACCGGGTCTGGGGCATCGGCCCTTCGTTGGCATCGACAATTAGAATGCAGCCGTCTACCATACCCAGCACCCGCTCGACCTCACCGCCAAAGTCAGCGTGTCCAGGGGTGTCGATGATGTTGATCAGCGTATCTTGGTACTGAACGGCGGTGTTCTTCGACAAAATGGTAATGCCCCGCTCTCGCTCCAGGTCGTTGGAGTCCATGACGCAGTCAGGTACGGTTTCCCCTTCGCGAAAAATGCCAGACTGCCTTAGCAAGGCATCTACCAGAGTAGTTTTGCCGTGGTCAACGTGGGCAATAATTGCAACGTTGCGAATGGGAAGCGTCATAACTGTGTAAAACCTGGGCGACAACAAGCGGGCGACGAAACTACCCCAGAGCGCCAAAGGCAAGGATGCTCAAGATGAGTTTCGAATATGCAAAAATACTTAACAATTGTAGCTCAACTAACAGACCCTTGACGAAACCGCCCGAGGTAATTCTTCTGTAGTGCTGAGGCCAGAGCCAAAAAAGGGACGCCCGTAGGCATCCCTTTAAGCATGGTTGAAGCGGGGGCTGAACCCAGTCAACTCACAGATCGACGGCGTAATTGCCTAGAAAGTCATGCCCGCAGCCTGTACCTTTTCGACCTGCTTCTTCTTCAGCACTAGCATGATTTGGGTCAGCATCACCGCTGCGAGAAAAGCAACTAGGCCCTTAATCCGGTTGGGGCTTTGTAGCACAATCTCGGCATCCATCTGACCGAAGCCACCCATGTTGGGGTTTGTGGTCAGGGGCTTACCGGCCTCTACTACATCACCCTCGGCGACCAACAGCTCAGGGCCAGCCGGAATCGCTTCGGTCACTGCATCACCAGCCTCAGGCTGAATGGTGACCATGTAGCCACCAGCAGCTTGGGGCTCAACATTGGTTACAGTACCGCTGGCGGTGGCGTTATAGACCGTGTTGTTGCTGGACTGACCAGTGGGGTAGACCTGACCCCGACCCCGGTTGCCGCCCACGTGGATTTGATACTTGCCAAAGGAAACCGACTTGTTTTGGCTGGGGTCGGGGGCTAGCACCGGGAAGATGATCTCCTGGTACTGCTCGCCGGGCAGGGGGCCAACCAGCACGATATTTTCTTGGGTGTCGCTGTAGGGCAAGAAGTAGGTGCTACCCACTTCTTCCCTGAGCTCTTCAGACATCCGCTCCGGGGGGGCAATCTTAAACCCTTCGGGCAAAACCACTACGGCACCAACATTGAGGCCGCCTTTGCTGCCATCGCCCAGGACCTGCTGAGTGTTGAGATCGTAGGGAATCTCAACCTTGAGCTTAAATACTGAGTCGGGGAGCACCGCCTGGGGCACCTCTACCTTGGTGGCTTTGGCGGCTAGGTGACAGTTGGCGCAAACGATGCGACCGGTGGCCTCGCGGGGAGCTTCGTAGTTTTCTTGGGCCCAAAAGGGGTAGGCAGCGGCGGGTTGCGGAGCCGCTAGCCAGCCTGCACAGACCGTCAAAACGGCAACGCAGGTGATGGCAAAGGGGCGCAGGCCTTGGATTAAGGGGATGAATCTATTCATGCTTTCAAGGGGTATGTCAACTGGGGTGTTTTGTCGCAGTTTCTGTAGCGAAGACCGAGTCTATGCCCAACCAAGTCTATGCCCACCAGGGGGACTCGCCGGTGCGGAAGTCGGTTTCAGTCCAGGTGGTGAGAGAGACTTTGTCGTCTTCGGTGACATCAGCATGGGCCAGGGCCAGGGACAGTGGGGCCGGGCCGCGCACCACTTTGCCGGTGGCGTCGTATTGGGAACCATGGCAGGGGCACAAAAACTTGTTCTCGCTGGCGTTCCAGGGCACCACACAGCCCAGGTGGGTGCAGATGGAGTTGATGCCGTAGCTCTCTAGGGAGCCGCTCTCCTGCACCACCAGGTAGGTGGGGTCGCCCTTGAGACCCTGCACAAGCACCCGATCGCCCGGATTGTGAGCAGCCACAAACTGGCTGGCGACCACATCGTTGCCCAGCTCATTTTTGGCGGTTACCCCGCCGTCGCCGCTGCCGCTAGAGGGCGGTACAAAATATTTGATCACGGGATAGAGCATACCCCCAACCGCTCCAGAGGCAGCCCCCAAAAGCAGCAGGTTCATAAATTGGCGACGCCCCAAATCAGGGACATCAGAGGTTCCAGAAGCTTGAGTCATAATCCAGACTGGTATACCTGTTTCAAACGAGTAGTAGCTATCAACGGCGGCAGCTAAAACTCGGTCAGCATGGGCAGACGCAATGTCGTACCGATGGACCAAGCAAACCTTCAGCCGGGCAACCATTAGAGCAGCGCTAACAGAGCAACGCCAATGACGCCAACCACGCTTTTAGCTTTATCAATCGTATTATTGCATCTGCCGTTCTCCAGGAATTGTTGCCAAAGGTTAACGAGGCTGGATGAGCGGGGACAGGTTGGCTCCAGGGGGGAGGAAAGACAACATAATAGACACAGGGACGTCTCTGGAGCGTCGATTCAGAGTTTTGGCTTTTATCCACCAGAATATTCAAATTTTTGAACCAATATGCCTAATTTTGACTGGTAAGAACAGGGTGAGCCGGGGTTGAGATCATGGGCCATATCGTAAAGAAATGTATAGCTGATAGCGATCGCAGTGGCAGGGGTAGAGCATGACCGGAGCAGATTTACAGAGCTTACTGATCAATAAGTGGGGCTATTCCTTTGATGTTCAGTTTCGGCGGGCCCAGGGCAAGATTTTTCTTCAGGTCATGTGGCGCTACCTAGAGCAGGTGTCGTTCCCGCTGAGTGAGGCCGAGTATCTGGCCCACCTCGACCAGGTGGTGCTGTACCTCAACGAGTGGGGGCAAGTCGACTACGTGCGGCGGTGCCTCAACGAAAGCCGCGATCGCCCTCGCCTGGGCAAAGCCGTCAGCATTCCGCTGCCCCTTGGCGATCGCGCCCTAGAGTGGTTGGCCGACGAGTTTTAGCTGCGGTACCCCCATCTGGAGGCCATCGCGCAGAGACAGAGCGAACAGTAGCGCCGGGGAACCCACTGGCTGAGAAATAACTGCCCTAGGTCAGATGGCAGCGCGGCCTTCGCCAGGCTTAATATGGGTTTTATTGCAGTTCAAACGTGGAATTTTGCCGGTGGGGAAACATTGAGATCCCGATCTGGCACTGATGTAACCGCGCGATCGAATTATTTAAGGGTAAATGCTCAAAAGCTTTTCAAGTTGGAATGCTAGGATTTCCTAGGTGAACATGCTCAAAGGGCCTGCTGTGATCCGTTCTGCCACATTGCCAATTCAACCTCCGCCGCTGCCCCAGTTCGGAGAAAGTAACCGCCTCAAGCTTTTCTCGGGCTCGGCCAACGTTGACCTGGCACGGGAGGTGACTCGCTATCTGGGGCTAGACCTAGGCCCAATGGTGCGCAAGCGCTTCGCTGACGGCGAGGTCTATATTCAGATTCAAGAGTCGATTCGCGGCTGCGACGTCTATCTGATTCAGCCCACCTGCTATCCGGTGAACGATCACCTGATGGAGTTGCTAATTATGATCGATGCCTGCCGGCGGGCATCGGCGCGGCAAATTACCGCAGTTATTCCCTACTATGGCTACGCCCGGGCCGATCGCAAAACCGCCGGGCGGGAGTCAATCACCGCCAAGCTGGTGGCCAACCTGATGACCAAAGCCGGGGCCAGCCGCGTCTTAGCCATCGATCTGCACTCGGCCCAAATTCAGGGCTATTTCGATATTCCCTGCGACCATGTCTACGGTACTCCGGTGCTGATTGACTACATTGCCAGCAAGAACCTAGAAGATTTGGTGGTTGTTTCACCCGACGTGGGCGGCGTGGCCCGCGCCCGCGCCTTTGCTAAAAAACTCAACGATGCGCCCCTGGCCATTATTGACAAGCGCCGCCAGGCCCACAATGTCGCCGAGGTGATGAACGTGGTGGGTGACGTGCGCGGCAAGACCGCCGTGCTGGTCGACGACATGATCGATACGGCGGGCACCATCTGTGAGGGTGCCCGTTTGCTCAAGCAGGAAGGTGCGCGCCAAGTGTATGCCTGCGCCACCCACGCGGTCTTCTCGCCCCCGGCGGTTGAGCGGCTGTCGGCGGGGCTGTTTGAGGAGGTGATCGTCACCAACACGATCCCGATGACGGCAACTCGACAGTTTCCACAGCTGACCGTGCTGTCGATGGCAAACCTGCTGGGCGAAGCCATCTGGCGAATTCACGAAGAAAGCTCTGTCAGCAGCATGTTTCGCTAGTCATGCCTAGCCTCATAGTACTTAGAAACCTCTGAATTTAAGCCACGGGAGGGGCGGTCATATGGCCGCCCCTCCCGTGGTTTGGCAGGATGAGTCGTGAGCGAGGCTATGCTGCGATCGCTAGGCGTCTTCATCGACAAAGTCGGGCTGTCCGCTGCCTGGAATCGGCCAGTCGGGGTTTTCGCCACCAATGTAGCAAGCCTCGATCGCCACATACTCGCGGCTGAACTGCTCTAGGGTATTGATCAGCACGTCAATCGCTAGGGCGTCGCTGGTGCCTAGGTCAAGCCAGCAGCGGGCCCACAGACCTTCGTACTGCACCTCTCCCATGTTGTGCATGACCGACAGCATGCTGTTGCTCAGCTGGTTTTGGTCGTAGGGCAGATAGCTAATATCTAGCCCGGTGTCCTGCACCTGAAGGTTTTCGGCGTTAAAGCCGCCCAGTTTGCCCAAGAAAAACCACGACGAAAACACTTCGTCGATGTACTGCTGCTCCATTCCCGAGGGCACGGTTTCAAATTTGAGCCAGACCCAAAGGTTAAAGAAGTCACACTCTCGAAATTCGACCTGCATAGTCAAGCCCCACACTGCATTACTCAGCATAGGGCTTAACCAGCGGAATCGTTGAGGCGCTAGCGGCTGATCGCGCGCGATCGCTCAACGCAGATTTCTCCGGCGGTGCCCTCAGCCTGGCAGGCCTCAAGGCTAATCTGCCGCACCGTAGAGATGGGCAGCTGATCGGCGTAGGTCAGGGCCGAGCGGTAGAGGGGCACACTGGCGGCATACTCCTGCTGAAGAAAAAGAATCTGAGCCTTTAGGTATAGCAGGTCAGGATTGCTTGGAGCCGCCGCCAGCGCTTTCTCGACCTCGGCCTGGGCTTCTCTGTAGCGACCTAGGTCACGGAGACCCAGGGCTACACCCCGGTGAGATAGGTAAGCTGGGCTACCGTTTTGCAGGCGAGCGATCGCATTGTCGGGGTTGGCAAAGGGCAGATTGACCGCCAGCAGCAGATCCATAAAGCCCTTGAGCAAGCTCAGTTCTGGATCATTGCGGTCAATGCGCTCCGCTGCGTCGAGTTCGCTAAACACCCGCTGTAGCATACGCAGTGCGGTAGGCGTTCCTCGGGCAATCCCCTGGCTTTGCAGGACGTGGGCCCCTTCCATAAAAATGCCCACGGCAGAGTAGAGGTGCCCGCGCAGGGGATCGGTAGCCTTGAGCGCGCTGGCGGTCTGCTGGGTCAGGCGAGCCTGGTCGGCCAGCTGGTCGAGGTCTTGGTTGAGGTAACCTAGCGCTGCGGCAATGGCATAATTCATTGGCTCGCCCGGTTCGGCGGCAATGGCCTCGCCCACGAGAGCCTGAGCGGCGGTGTAGTTGCCTTCGTAGAACAACGCTTTAAACACTGCCTCGGTTTTGTCGCCAATGTCGTGGGGGTTCTGAGTTCGAAACGGATCCCCAGCTTGGGCAGCCATGGGGATAAGCCCCAGACAGGCAGCGGTTAGCGCACCTGCCAATACCGCCTTAGCGCGCGACCTGAGCCGAGAAGGGGTGAGGAAAGGGTGAAGAACCATAGTGTATTTGTATTAGTTGCGACGACTAAAACGGTTAACCAAAACCCAGGGCTTGGGGGCAGAAGCTGGGGAAAGACAGCCTAACCAGAGCGTTAAAGAGAATAGAGTGGAGGAAAAGAGAGCCTGCTCACTCAACCATGGCCATCATCTGATGGCCCAATTGTGGCGAATTTTGTTCAAGTTTGCGGGGGTAATGTTACAGAAGCTACACTGGCCTAGCTCTGCCCTACGCGCAGGATCAGCTCGGCCTCATGCCACCGCTAGGCCGTCTAGCCCGGCCAGGGGATGCCCCGAGCGCTCTAGGGCTAGGGAACCACAGGCCCAATTCTGTGGGGCACACTGAAGTGGGGGCCGCGATGGGGGGCACCCGGTACAATCGAATTCACGGTTCGCGTTTTTATCTCTGGGATGGAATGCTCTATCTTCGCCAACTTACCTATCATCCAGCTGCCAGCCCAAAGGCGATTCTGCAAGATATTTCTCTAGAATTGGCCCCTCAGCAGCTGGGCTTGATCTACGGCCCCAGCGGTTCGGGCAAAAGCACGTTGCTAGAGCTGATGGCGGGGTTTGCCCTGCCATCGACGGGCAGTATCCAGTGGCGAGAGCAAACCCTCGATCCAGAGGCGCTGCGGCAGCTGGCGGGGCTGGTGTTTCAGTTTCCAGAGCGCCACTTTTGCGGGCACACATTGCTAGAAGAACTGCGTCTCGGGCACCCAGAACTGGCCCGTGACCAAATTGAACAGTCGCTGCGGGCGGTTGGGCTAGAGCAGCTGTCGATTAAAACCTCGCCTCAATCGCTCAGCGGTGGTCAACAGCGGCGACTGGCCTTGGCGGTGCAGCTGATTCGCAAGCCCTACCTGCTGCTGCTCGATGAACCCACCGCTGGTCTAGACTGGTCGATGCGTCAGCAGATCATTGCCTTGCTCAAGCAGCTCAAGCAAAACTGGACTCTGCTGGTGGTTTCCCACGATGCCGATGAGCTAGCCCCCCTAGCCGATCGCTGCTGGCACCTCGACCATGGCAGGCTGGCCCCGGTACCCCAGACCACCATTGCTTCGGCGGTAGGATAGGGGCGCTATGGCTATGTTGCCGAACTATGACGACCGCTGGCAGAATACCCTGCATTGGCAGCCCCAAAACTCGCAGCAGCAAAGCTTTCAGCAGCTGTATGAGGCAATTTTAGTCGCCAACCAGCAGGTTAACCTAACCCGCATCACCACCCCCGACGACTTTTGGGAAAAGCACCTGTGGGACTCGCTCCAGGGGGTGCAGCCCTGGCTCAGTGATTTAGACATCGGTGCCCCCGCCCTCAAGGTGGTGGATATTGGCACCGGTGGCGGGTTCCCTGGGCTGCCGGTAGCCCTGGTTTTTCCCCATTGGGCAATCGCCCTGATGGATGCCACCCGCAAAAAAATCGCCGCCCTAGAGAGCGTCTGCGCCACCCTGGGGATCGCCAACGTCGGCTTTTTGCCCCAGCGGGCTGAGCAGGTGGCCCACCAGCCCGTTCACCGAGAAGCCTACGACCTGGCTCTGCTGCGCGCCGTTGGCCCGGTCAACACCTGCGCTGAGTATGCGCTGCCCCTGTTGAACCTGGGCGGGCAGGCGGTGCTCTACCGAGGCCAGTGGACCGCTGAAGAAGAGGCGGGACTCGTCGCCATTCTGCCGCGCCTGGGGGGGCAGCTGCTGGAGGTGCGATCGCAGGTCACCCCCCTCACCCAGGGCGTTCGCCATACGGTGGTCGTCACTAAGATCGATCGCACCCCAGACAAGTTTCCCCGCCTGCCGGGGATACCGGCGAAGACGCCGCTGGTTTAGGAAACTTTTCCCTTTTCACCGCCTCCGCTCCTGAAGCTTTCGATACACGTCTTTAATATCTACCCCGTGGTGGGCCAGGGCCACCAGCGTGTGGTACATCAGGTCGGCGGCTTCGCCGGCGATCGCATCGGCATCGTCGTCTTTGCAGGCCATCACCACTTCGGCGGCTTCTTCGCCAATTTTTTTGAGAATTTTGTTGTCGCCCCCGGCCAGCAGCTTGCAGGTGTAGGAGTCGGGGTTGGGGTGGTCTCTGCGATCGCAGATCACTCCAAACACCTGAGACAGCGTATCGGCGGGGGGAGCCAGCTTGTGGTCATCAACCTGATGAAAGCAGCTGCGCTCACCGGTGTGGCAGGCGATATCGCCCAGTTGCTCTACGGTGACTAGCAGGGCGTCGCTGTCGCAGTCGTAGCGAATGGCTTTGACCCGCTGCACATGGCCAGATGTTGCCCCCTTGTGCCAATATTCCTGGCGCGATCGGCTCCAAAACCAGGTTTCGCCAGTATTTAGGGTTTTTTGCAGCGACTCGGCGTTCATCCAGGCCATCATCAGCACGGTGCCGTCGAGGTGGTCTTGCACAATGGCAGGCACCAGCCCCTGGTCGTTGTAGCGGATGCGATCGACGGGCACAGCGGCGGCAAAGGGCGCAGACGGAGAGGTAGCCATGGTATCGGGCGGCGAAACGTTCCCTTCCACTCTATTACTTTGCCGCCGTTGGATAGCAGTGATGGTTTACCCCAGGGCAAAAATCCCCTCAACCGTCAGCGGCCAAGTTGGCATCAGAGGTGACTCAACCCGCTGATCTCCCCTAAACAATCGGTCTTCGTACTGGCCATCCACCCACTGGCATACCGTAATTTGCCGCAGCTCAGGATGTTGTTGGGTAGGAGAGAAAGACATCGCTGCCCCTCTCCCCCCTAAGAACCGGACTT
>RECJ01000258.1 GCA_007694115.1 Leptolyngbya sp. DLM2.Bin27
GCCTGGGTGTGGGTGTTTGCGGCGGGCAACCAGCGCCACAACCGCCTGCTCAACCAGCCCGCCGACTACCCCGGCCCGGTGATCTCGCGGCACCCCAGCTGGGCCGCCTACGACAACAGCGGCAGCCGAATTCCGCGCGGCCAAGACAAGCCCTTTTTAGACCCCGCTAACCCCGAGGTGCGCAGCTACCTCACCCGGCTGATGACCGAGATCGTCACCCAGTACAACGTCGATGGGCTACACCTCGACTACATTCGCTACCCCTTTCAAGACCCTGGGGCCAACCGCACCTACGGCTATGGCGAGGTGGCCCGCTGGCGGTTCCAGAGTTTGACTGGGGTCGACCCCCTCACCCTGAGCCCCCGCCCGGTCGCGGCGCTTGATCGCAACCAGCAGATACAGCAGCAGGTGCTGTGGGAGCGCTGGACTGAGTTTCGGGTGCAGCAGGTGACCTCGTTTGTGGAGGGGATCTCTAGCACCCTGAAGCGGCATCGCCCCGGCCTGGTGATGTCGGCGGCGGTGTTTGCCAACCCCGAGCACGAGCGGTTGCAGCGCATTCAGCAAGACTGGGGCACCTGGGCGCGAGCCAACTACCTCGACTGGATTGTGCTGATGAGCTACGCCGCCGACACCAGCCGGTTTGAGCGTCTGGTGCAGCCCTGGCTAGTGAATGAATCCTTTGGCTCGACCCTGGTGATACCGGGCATTCGACTGCTGAATCTGTCGAGCGCTGCCACGGTGGATCAGATGCAGGCCAGCCGCGATCTGCCCACCCTCGGCTATGCTCTGTTTGCCGCCGCCGATCTAAACGCCGAGCTCAAGACCGTGCTGGCCCAAACCCAAATCGGCAGCCCCCCCGGCCCCACTACCCCCTATGCCATGGCCGCCAGCCGCTACGCCGCCCTCCAGCGCGAGTGGAGCTGGCTGCTGACCCAGCAGCGGCTGTGGATGGATCGCAATGCCCTAGAACCCTGGATTGGTCAGGTCAATGGCCTGGGCCGCGAGTTTGACGCCCTGGCCCAAGCGCCATCGCGCCGCAATTTAGCCAATGTCAGAGCTGGCCTGGCGCGGGTGCGCACACCGCTGACCCAAGGGGTGGTGGTAGATACGGCGAACAGCGGCTATCGGCTGCGATCGTGGCAGCACCGATTGACGGCGATCGAGCGGCTGCTAGAGCATGGGGAGAGGCATCATCGGTAAGGAGATGGCCCGAAAAGAAGATACCCGCTTTAACCCAGAAATCGCAGCCACTGTAGGGTGGGCACTGCCCACCATTTGGGAAACTATTTTCTAGAAGTCGCCTAAGATATTTACGATTTATGCAGGATGGCTATGGGTTGAACGCGGGCATCAGCCGCAGTTGATCAAACAGTTGCTCTACCAGGGCCAAATCTTTCACCCCAGGGCGCTGCTCGACCCCACTAGAGAGATCAATGCCGTCGGGCCGCAGGGTCGAGAGTGCTGTGGGCACATTCCCAGGGGTGAGCCCCCCGGCCAGCAGCCAGGGGCAGGCGGGTTTAAATGCCCCCAGGGTAGCCCAGTCGAGGGTCAGCCCCGTGCCGCCGAGCTGCTGGGGGTGGTAGGCATCGAGCAGCAGCGCCTCCACGTAGGGACGGTAGGTTTCAGCCCGGGCTAGATCGGCGGCTGTGCCCACGCGAATGGCTTTGATCAGCGCCACCCCCGGCAGCGCGGCCAGCAGCTGCTGGCACTGATCTGGGGTCTCTTGGCCGTGCAGCTGCAGGTGGCTGAGGTTGGCCTGGCGGGCCACGGTGCAGATCTCCGTCAGCGGCGCATCGGCAAACACCCCCACCGTCGCCACCGCCACCCCCGCCGCGTCGAGCAACCGGGTGATATCAGCTAGAGCCTCAGCGGCAATGTAGCGAGGCGACTGGGGCACGCAGATAAAGCCCAGATGGGTAGCGCCGTGACGGGCGATCGCAATCGCCTGTTGTGCTTGAGTAATGCCGCAAATTTTGACCCACATGTTAACTCTGTTGAACATTCTGTCAGGGGGTGTCAGGAGATTTTTATAATCCAAAGACAATAAATTTTGATCTTAAACCTCTAGCGGAGACATAACATTGATGTTTTCTACCCTGTTGCTGGCTCAAACCGTGCCCACCACCCCCGAGTGGTCCTATAAAGTGGCGCTGGTCATGATCGCCTGCAACCTATTTGTGCTGGCCATTGGCAAGTACGCCATTCAAAAACCTGGGGTCGGCCCCTCCCTGCCGGTGGCCCTGCCCATGGTGTTTGAGGGCTTTGGTTTACCCGAGCTGCTGGCGATCGCTAGCCTGGGCCACATCCTCGGCGCAGGCATGATTTTGGGCATGGCCAACGCTGGGTTGCTATAGCCCCTGGGCCATCCCCAGGGACATGGTCAACGGTATCGCTGCCCCGTTGATAGAATAAGACCATACCCCAGCCCTGATCGCCCCCAAATTCACCATTGGGGACATCGGTGTCTGGGTTGGCGTTAAGAGGTTAGGGCGATGCAATCCAGCTGGCGTATTGGGGCTATCTTAGGCATTCCCCTATTTATTGACAGTTCCTGGTTCATTATTTTGCTGCTGGTGACCGTGTCCTACGGGCTAGAACCCAGCTGGCACTCGGCCTGGGGCAACCTAGCCTGGGTGATGGGCTTTGCCCTGGCGCTGCTGCTGTTTGCCTCGGTGCTGCTCCACGAGCTGGGCCACAGCATGGCTGCCAAGTTCCAGGGCATTGCGGTCAACTCAATCACGCTGTTTTTGTTTGGCGGCATTGCCTCCATTGACAAGGAGTCAAAGACTCCAGAAAACGCGCTCAAAGTTGCGATCGCAGGCCCCCTGGTCAGCTTCGGCCTGTTTATCCTGCTCACCGCCGTCTCCCTGATTCCAGGGCTGCCCATGCCGGTAGCGGTGATCACCGGCAGCGTGGCTCAGATCAACCTGGTGCTGACCCTGTTTAACCTGATTCCGGGCCTGCCCCTCGATGGCGGCCAAGTGCTCAAAGCCCTGGTGTGGAAGGGCACCGGCAGCCGCATTAAGGGCATTCGCTGGGCCGCGCGCTCTGGCCAGCTGCTGGGCTGGCTGGCGATCACCTTTGGCCTGGTGATGGTTCTGGCCTACCAGGCCTTCTCAGGCTTTTGGATTGCGGCGATTGGCTGGTTTGCCCTGCGCAATGCCGCCGCCTACAACCAGGTCACCAACCTGCAAGAGGCCATGCTGGCCCTCACCGCCGCCGATGCCCTGGCCCGCGACTTTAAGGTGGTTGACGCCACCATGTCGCTGCGACAGTTTGCCGACACCTACCTGCTTGAAGAAAACCGCCCCCCCGCCTACTTTGCCGCCTCTGAGGGCCGCTACCGAGGCTTGGTCAGCGTTGACGATATGCGGGCAATTGAGCGCAGCCAGTGGGAATCTCTGCCCCTCAGCCACATCGCTAAGCCCCTGCTAGAGATTCCTTCGGTGCGAGAAACGACGCCCCTGACCGAGGCCATTGACCAGCTCGAAGCGCTCAACATCCCCCGACTCACCGTGTTGACGCCAGCCGATGCCGTAGCCGGTACCCTTGATCGAGGAGATGTGGTGCGGGCCATCGGCGATCGCCTGAACCTGCGAATCTCCCCCGCTATGATTCAGCGCATCAAAGAAGAAGGCCAGTACCCACCGGGGCTACAGCTGCCCTCCATTGCTAAATCGGTGATTGAAGAGGCCGGAGCTTAGGGAGTTAGGTATCAGGGGTTGGGTTTCAGGTGTCAGGGGCAGCCCGAAACCCGATACCCGCCACCTTTCCCCTATCCCATCCCAAATTCTTCGACCAGCGCCTCGTCTGAGTCGTCGGCAATGGTGGCCACAATAGTCATCAGCCGCGAGATCTCAGCGGCAGAAATATCCTTGAGGATGCGGCTCGAAATCACCAGCACCTGGTTGCCGGAGATACCAAAGCGGGCTTCTAGGGTTTCGTTGCAGTTTTTCTCTAGCAGCAGCTTCATCAGCCGGGGCTCGTCTTTGGCGGGCAGCACCAGTACCGGAGACCAGACGGTTAGCGTATCCGACTCAGATTCGCCCGTCAGCTGCACGTAGACCTCTACGCTGCCGTACTTAAACCGCCACAGGTGGCCCTCGGTGGTTTGGCTCACCATAGCTCCGTCGCCCTGGTCGAGACTAGAAATAACTGCCTCAATGGTGTCTAGGTACGATGCCGCATCCAGGTCAGCCTCAGATAGCGAGTTGGAGTAAGACAGTTCCATATTTGTTGTGTCGTTAGCCATGACAGCCCCTTGGTAGCTATTGCCGAACCGACCTATGCCTCGGCCAATCTGCGATCGCAGATTGGCCTAATCAGTCCCAAGCCATCATCTCCACCGCCTAGAGACCGATGGGCCACAACCGCTCAAGGGCTGAAGCAGCTATAGGCCATCCCAACTGTATCCTCTCGCGCAATGCATGACTATCCCCCTAGTGGCCGACCAAGCCAAAGGTGACAAATTTGTCACAGTCAACCGGGTCAAGGAGTGAACCTTTAGGCTTAGAGGCCGCTTGAAGCCGGGGCATCAAGCGGGTACTCAAACTGGTCTTCTAGGGTATCAAAGCCAAAGTCTCTCACCTCTGGCACTTTCGGCTGCACCCCAAACCCGTTGGTGGTGCAAGCCTGACGGCGCTCGGGCCGCGATGAGTGGCGACAGAGGTGTTCGATAAAGTGAAACACGACCTTAGGATCAGACCACTGCATCTCGGCTCGCTGTTTGAGGATGATCAGCGCTTCCTTGTCATTCATAGGGCTGCGCCAGCCCTTGCGCTGGCGGCACGACACCCAGGCATTGAGTACCTGAAAGATGCGGGCTAAATGGTTGGGAGGAATGGCCCGGAGGTGGTACTGTTCTAGCACATCGGCGACCTCAAGCAGGCCTGAATCTTTGGCCAGCTGGGTACTGGCGTCAAACAGCACTTCCATTTGGCTAATAGCCTCGCCGTGGTCTGTATACTCTTGCTTGAGCTGCTGGTCTTCGAGGTAGATAGCCCCGAGATTTTTAAAGTGGGCGGCTAAAAACAGAGTCTTCTTATCGCGATCGTCGAGTCCGGCGATGGTGCCGTAGGCCAAACACAGGTCAGCCAAAAAAATCGATTCTTCAAACAGCCAGGGCTGCCTGCGCTTGAGCAGGCTGCGCAGCAATTTGATGAAGCTATGAAAGCTTGGGTAGCTCATGGGTCAAAGGTTCCCCGAGAAGGCTTGCGGTCGACAAAAAACAACACCGCCGGCTGGAGCTTGTCGCGCCAGGTAAAACGGTGGCGGTATCTGCCGCTCAGCCGATAATTTATAGGTCGGGCTCAGCCTTTGCCTAAACCACCATAGCCGCATCAACGGAGCACTACTGTTTTCAGGGAACACCCCAAGTTTAAAGCAAAATTATCGTCTGGGTACGGAGCGATTGCCCTGCCCAGAAAATTTTTAGGGTAAGGCGAGGTTGAGCGCAGTCAACCAGTCGGCCAGGCCATTGAGAATCAGCTGCACCCCAATCGCCATCACAAACAGCCCCAGCAGGCGACTCATTGCCTGAATACCGCTGGCCCCCAGGACTTTGAGCAGCAGCGTAGACGACCGCAGCGACAGGTAGATTACTAGACCGATCAGGCCAATGGCGGCTGCGATCGCCAGCAGATTGATCGCCGTAGACACCGAAAAATCGCCCCCGGCCTGGGCCGCCAGGCCGAGGGCAACGGCGATCGCCCCCGGCCCGGCCAACAGGGGAATAGTCATCGGCATAAATGAAATATCTTTGTGCTCATCGAGCCGCAGGGCCATGTCCTGGTTGTCTACCGCGTTGAGCTTGGGGTCAGAGTTCATCGCCTTCCAGGCGGCATGAAACACCACAATGCCCCCAGCTATCCGCACCACCGCCAGCGACACGCCAAAAAACCGCAGCACGCTGCCCCCCACCAACAGCGTGCCAATCAGCAGCAGTACCACATTGCGGGCAATATTGAGGGCATAGCGATTGCGCAGACTGGCGGGTATGCCGGTGGTCAGCACTAGAAAAATCGGCACGCTGCCGATGGGGTCTACCACCGGAAACAGCGCCGCAAGGCTGCCCACCATAAAGTCTAAAAACGTTCGCACCGCTCGTCTGCCTAAGACAACCTATACCGACAACCAGGCTACTTCCAGGCGCGGTTTTCTAAATCGCGCATTTGACGCTCTAGACGATCTAGGCGTCCGCGCAACTCGTCCATTTCGGCCTGGCGGGGCACACCTAAGTCTTGCAGGGTATTGCGAAACAGCCGCTGAAACTGGTCTTCGAGCGCCCCGTTGCCCTCGTTGAGCTGGGCCATCACCTCATCTACTAACGTTCTAGCCTGCTCGGGGTTAAACTTGCCCTCGCGCACCCACTCTTCGGCCACGACCTTGACTCGCTCGGCCACCAGAGAGGTAGTGCCGACGCCGATCATCATCAGCTGGCGCAAAAGGTTATTGGTATCCATGGAAATCTCCTTCGCTGGGGAAATGGGTATGGGGTGTACGGTCTACGGTCTATGGCTCACGGGTTATGGCCCCATACCTCATACCTGAACCTGGTGCCTCAAACCTTGGCCCCTTGTTCATTCTGTCAGAGATTCCCAGATTGCCGAGTATAGAAAGCCGTACTGAACCTGACGGATGCCCAGTCAGGATCCAGAATTGTTGCCAGAGAAACCCGTGGCAGGAGAAACCCGGTTTCTGATCTCGCCTTAACGGCATGACCTGCCCGCTGCAACAGAAACCGAGTTTTTAGCCCTCGCTCAACTCCTCCACCTTCGCCTTTACCGCCTGAATGTCTTGCCACATCAGCCACTTGGGGCTGCCCTTGTCGCGCGACTGGTTGCGCAGCAGGTAGGCGGGGTGAAAGATCGGCATGCACAGCCGCCCTTCCCATTCCATCCACTGGCCGCGCACTTTGCTAATGCCCTGCTTTACCCCCAGCAGCGACTTCAGCGCCGTCGCCCCGGTGAGCAGAATAATTTTGGGATCGACCAGGCGAATTTGCTCTAGCAGGTAGCCTTTGCAGGCATTGACCTCAACGGTGGTGGGCACACGGTTGGCGGGCGGGCGGCACTTGACGATATTGCAGACATACACGTCTTTCTCAGTGTCAAAGCGCACCGACTCCAGAATTTTTTCGAGCAGCTGACCCGACTTACCCACAAAGGGCAAACCCTGCTCATCCTCCTGCTGCCCTGGCCCTTCGCCGATGATCAGCACGGGGGCGGTGGGGCTGCCCCGGCTGACAACGACATTGGTGCGAGTGGTGGCCAAACTACAGCGCTGGCAGCTGCGGCAGTGGGTGCCCAGGGTGGCCAAGTCGGGGTAGATGCCGGGCACGATGGGCACTGCCCCGTCGGTGGGGATGGCATCAAAATTGACGCTGCTGGGATCTGTGCCTGGGTCGCCACCCGCGCTAAACAGGCTAAATTGCTCGTCGGCCATGGCTTTTTGAGGCTGCAGGTTCGGCCCTATTGTAAAGGGTCTGGGCCTGCCGTGCCGGGAGCAGCGACGACGGTTTAACTATCGAGAGAACCATGGGGCCAGTTTGTCTACTCTTAGCGCGATCGCTAAGTGGGTAGGCTAATTCAAATGTAGGATGGGTTAGCGACAGCGTAACCCATGCGGGCGTTGGGTTTCGTGCCTCAACCCAACCTACACCGACTTAGCGCGATCGCTAAATAACCTAGCTAAGCCCTTGGGCCATCGCTCTGGTGGCTAGAAAGCTTTTAGCCCATCACGTCCTGTGGGTCTAGGCATCGGTCAAAAACATTAGCGTTGTATAGTAGAAAGCTAGCCGAATTCTATTTATTGTCCAGGAGTCTCACCCTTGACTTTCTCCGCCGAAGATTTTGCCAAAGCCCTTGAGGCCCACGACTACGACTTTCAGGTGGGTAGCACCGTGCGGGGCACCGTGATTTCCTTTGCCAATGACGGGGCAACCATCGACATTGGCGGCAAATCGTCGGCCTTTTTGCCCATTCGCGAGGCGGCGGTGCGGGCGGTGGCCTCCTTTGAAGGCATCCTCGAACCCGGTGTAGAGTACTCCTTTCAGGTGATTCGCGACCAGGATGCCGACGGTCAGGTGCTGCTGTCGATTCGCAAGCTCCAGCTCCAGCAGCTGTGGCGGCGGCTGGCCGAGCAGTCTGAAGCTGGCGCGGTGATGGAGGTCAAAGTCACCGGCTTTAACAAGGGTGGTGTCACGGTAGATGTAGAGGGGCTGCGGGGGTTTGTGCCGCGATCGCACATTGGCCGCACCTACGAAGACCTCTCCGAGGCCGTGGGCCAGCGCCTCACCGTCGGCTTTCTCGAAGTCAACCCCGCCGCCAACAAGCTGGTGATGTCGGCCCGTATGGCCGCCCGCAGCCAGATGATGAGCACCCTGGCCCTGGGCCAGCTAATCGACGGTACCGTGGCCAGCCTCAAGCCCTTTGGCGCGTTTGTGGAGTTTGACGGCATCAGCGGCCTGCTGCACATCAAGCAGATCAGCAAAAACTACGTTGATTCGCTGCCCGCAGTGCTCAAGGTGGGGCAACCCATTAAAGCTGTGGTGGTGGCCCTCGACCCAGAGCGCAACCGCATTTCCCTCTCGACCAAGGTGCTAGAAAAATACCCCGGCGAGGTGATTAAAGAGGCCGAGGCCGTCTTTGCCGACGCCGAAAATCGCCTGGCCGATGTCAGCCGCATGCTCAACGACAGCGAGGCCTAGGCACCATGGGCAACGTATGGGAACTCGACTTTTACTCCCGGCCCTTGCTGGATGAAAACGGTAAAAAACTCTGGGAAGTGCTGCTCTGCGAGGGGTTGGCCGACAATAATGCCGCCCCCGAGCAGGTGTTTCGCTTCAGCAAGTTTTTGCCCAGCAGCGAGGTCAACTCGATCAGCCTTAAGGGGGCGATCGACGAGGCGATCGCCGCCGCTGCCGAGCAGGGCACGGCCCCGCCCAGCCGCATTCGCTACTTCCGCTACCAAATGCAGAACATGATTCTGCGAGCCTGCGACGAGGCCAACATCCCAGCCCGGCCCAGTCGGCGCACGGTGGCGTTGCAGCGGTGGCTGGGCGATCGCAACCAGACCGTCTATCCCCAGATGGAGGGCTATACCGACGTCCCCTCGCCTTCGGTGGCGGCCCCACCCCCCAGCCCCCAAACTCTGCCCGACGCCCTGCTGGGCCAACAATGGGCCTTTGTCACCCTCGAAGCCGCCGCCTTTGCTGACCTGCCCGACTGGGAGATCGGCTTTGGCGAGTCGTTTCCCCTAGATATGGCTAACCTGGCCCCAGATACCCCGATCCCCGGCCTGCTGATTTTCTCCCCGCGCGCCAACGCCCTAGCCGCCTGGATGTCAGGTCTAGAGCTGGCCTACTGGCGGATTGAAGACAGCAAAACGCCCCAGATCATTCTCGAAACCGGCGCCGCCGACAGCTGGGTTTTGGCAGGACTGCCTGGCCCTGACCTGCTGGCCGAGGCCCAGGCCTTTGAGTCCGCCAAGGTCAAAGCCAACCAGGTGCACTTCATCGGCATCCAAGACAATCCCGAAAGCGAATCCTTCGCCGGATTCTGGCTGCTGCAAGAGCTTAGTTTGGGTTAAAGCATGGCCTTTTCAAGGATGGATTCTCTCCAGCCAGATCCCAGGGTTCTTCAAGAACCCTGGGATCTGGGGCTTCCTATAGGGGGGAGCTGATCATGCTACATCCTAAGCAATCTGGGATGCTTCAGGGCATTGCTAAATGGCCCCACTGGCGAAATGTGGGGATTTATGTGCTGCTGCTGGCGATCGCCCTAATCATGGTCTTCCCCCTCCTCTGGCTGGTCAGCACCTCCTTCAAAGGGCCAGCGGAAAACCTGCTGGCCACGCCGCCCCAGTTTTTCCCCCAGCAGCCCACCCTGGCCAACTACCGTGAGGTGTGGCGTACCAACCCCTTCGGCCAGTACTTTCTCAACAGTGCGATCGTGGCGGTGCTGACCGTGGCGGCGAATCTCCTGCTGTGCTCTTTGGCGGCCTACCCCCTGGCGCGGCTGTCCTTTGTGGGCCGCGATGCCCTGCTGGCGCTGATCATCGCCACGATCATGATTCCGTTTCAGGTGGTGATGATCCCGCTGTACATCTTGGCGGTGAACTGGGGCCTGCGGAACAGCTACCTGGGCCTGGTGCTGCCCTACCTGGCCTCGGCCTTTGGTATTTTTCTCATGCGGCAGGCGTTTCAGGGGGTGCCCAAGGAGCTAGAAGAAGCTGCCCGCATGGATGGCTGCTCTGACCTGGGCATCTGGTGGAATGTGATGCTGCCCGCCACCCGCCCCGCCCTGGTGACCCTAGGCATTTTTGTGTTTATCGGCACCTGGAGTGAGTTTCTCTGGCCGCTGATCTTGCTCGATCGCCCCGAGCGCTACACCCTACCCCTGGGGGTAGCCCGGCTGGCGGGCAGTTTTTCGTTAGACTGGCGGCTGATTGCGGCGGGGTCAATTTTGTCGGTGCTGCCTGCGATCGCAGTCTTTGTCCTGCTCCAGCGCTACATTGTGCCCACGGAGACGGGAAGTGGGGTGAAGGGGTGAAGGGGTGGTTAGGGCGTGCGGTTGTTATACTACTGATGAGTAATAAAATAAACTTTTAACCTTTTTCTGCCGCCTGGTCTACATCTATGGCTTCTTCGTCTACGGTTGAGCAATCGCTGCCCCACGAGAGCGATCGACAGTCTGTTCACCTCTCCCCAGAGACCCTACAACTGGTGGCCGATTTCTTTAAGGTGCTCTCTGAGTCGAGTCGGCTGCAGATTGTCTGCGCCCTCAAGACCGGTCAAAAAAACGTCACCGAGATCATTGAGGCCACTGGGCTGGGCCAGGCCAATGTGTCAAAGCACCTGAAAATTTTGGCCCAGGCGGGCATTGTCAGCCGCCAGCAGCAGGGGGTCTGCGTCTACTATCAAATCGCCAGCAGCTTTGTGTTTGACCTATGCGAGCTGGTGTGTGACTCGCTGTTGGTGCAGATTCAGCAGCAGTCTGAGAAAATATCTCACCTAGGGGCCTTTCGCCAGGGCTAGCCGCTGAGCAGAAGCTCAGGGCACTTGGGTGGGGGTTAGGGGGTGCCAAGTATCAAGTATCGGGCCGCGCCTGACACCCGATACCCAACACCCGACACCCATCCCTTACGCCCCTACCGCCTCTTTGGCCGCATAGAGCACCTCGGCGGTGATGCTGGCCACCCCCTGCTCGCGGGCATACTTCTCGGTGTTGCGCTTTACCTTGCCGCGCACAAAGCCGGGGATTTTTTGTAGCTCGGCCAAGCCCTCGGCGCTCCAGCCCAGCCCCCCTTCGGCAGCGGCAGCGGCGCTCATGGTTTTGGTGAGAATTTCCTTGGTGTCGTGGCCGCCAAAGAACTCCAGCAGGTGGTCTTCCATGCCCAGGGTGAAGGAGTTGTACACCAGATCAACGATCTGGTTGGCCCCTTCATAGCCCATGAACGGGCGAAAGCCCACCGGGAAGTTTTGAATGTGGATGGGGGCCGCAATCACGCCACAGGGGATATCGAGCCGCTTGCCCACGTGGCGCTCCATCTGGGTGCCAAAGATGGCGGCGGGTTCGA
>RECJ01000134.1 GCA_007694115.1 Leptolyngbya sp. DLM2.Bin27
CCTTGAGACAGGGCGTATTCGAATCCTTCTCCGGGTTGCCACAACCCCAAAATACTGATCCGCTGGCCATGGCGAGTGGGTGTTTGCTCCAGGCGCTTCTGCTCTCCGATAGGGCTATAGCTATAGCTCACGGAACTCCAGAGACAGAACCCAGCTTCATCGAGGTACTTGAGGTCAACCATCCCCGCTTCAGCCGCCAGCACGAGAGTATCTAGATCGGCCTGCTTGAGGGCTTTCTTGACCGGGTCTTGCTTCCGTCGATGGCTGTGCCGGGTTCGCTTCCACCGATATCTTTTTTTTTAAGCAATCGTCGCAATCGGTCACTACTCAAGTCCACCAAACGCTCCTGTTTAAGCTTTTGAGCCAGTTGCGCGCTGTTATAGGTGCGGGGTTCTTGAGCCAAACACTCGGTCAGGTAATCGAGATCTGAGGGTTGCCACTTCGCTTTCGCACCCCGGCCGGGCTCCTCCCACAGGCCACCCAATCCATTCCTCTCCCACCGCCGTAAGGTTGCTCTGACAGTATGTTGATGACACTGAAAAATGTTGGCGATGGCCGGCACGTTAAGCCCTTGGGCATTTAACCGCAGCATGTGCGCTCGGTCACGCGTCCGATAAGGTACCGTCGAGGCCTCACGCAGTTCGCTCAAGGTGCGGTCTTCATCCTCGGTTAAAATGATGCGTAATGGTGCTGGCATTTAGGATCACTCGGGCTACCCCAGTATCTTACATTTAATTCCAACTACCTACTTACCGGGCAGCAAAAGGCCGCTAAGCCTGCCTACGACCTGGTGTCGCTGGTACCCACCAAGCATGTCTTGGTGGCCGTTGAAAAACTCAGGACTAGGCCTGAAGTCCACGAGTTAACCGGCTGTGCAACCCCCAACAGACACCGAAAAAGCACTGACTGTGGATAATTCTCTTCCCGGAAAACTAATGGCGACTTCTACCCCACCGGGGAATGGGTCTAAGGATGGTGACCCGGTCTGGGTCACGATCTCGTCTCAAGCTCAGACGATCTCAACCCAGGCCCAGACCATCTCGGCATTGGTGGCGACGGTTGACCGGCTGACTCGCTCGGACAGCGATTGATCCACTACCACAAAAAGGAGTGCTCTTGACCAAGAGCACTCCTACACCTTTCGTATTTGTTCGGGCAATTTGATCGCCTAACCTTGAATCACCAGGGACTGTAAGGTCACCGGAATGGCTGGGCCGATGGCGAGGTCCAGCGGGAAGTTGTGGGCGTTGCGTTCGTGCATCACCTCAAACCCCAAGTTAGCTCGGTTGACCACATCGGCCCAGCTGGGCAGCACCCGCCCTTGGGAATCGAGAATGGAATGGTTAAAGTTGAACCCGTTGAGGTTAAAGGCCATCGTGCTAATGCCCAGGGCCACAAACCAAATACATACCACCGGCCAGGCGGCCAAGAAGAAGTGTAGCCAGCGAGAATTGTTGAAGCTGGCATACTGAAAGATCAGGCGACCAAAGTAGCCGTGGGCGGCCAGAATATTGTAGGTTTCTTCTTCTTGCCCAAACCGGTAGCCTGAGTTTTGAGACTCACTGTCGGTGGTTTCTCGAATCAGGCTTGAGGTCACCAAAGACCCATGCATAGCGCAGAACAAAGAGCCTCCTAAAACCCCTGCGACCCCCAGCATATGAAACGGATGCATCAAAATATTGTGCTCCGCTTGAAAGACAAACATAAAGTTGAAGGTGCCGCTGATGCCCATGGGTAAACCATCGGAAAAGCTGCCCTGACCAATGGGATAGATCAAAAATACCGAGGTGGTGGCAGCAACCGGCGCGCTGTAGGCAACACAAATCCAGGGGCGCATGCCCAGTCGGTAGCTGAGTTCCCACTCGCGCCCCATGTAGCAGAGCAGAGCAGGAATGTAGTGGAAAGCAATCATTTGATAAGGGCCACCGTTATAAAGCCACTCATCTAGGGTAGCGGCTTCCCAAATCGGGTAAAAGTGCAGGCCGATGGCATTGGATGAGGGTACAACCGCTGCGGTAATGATGTTGTTGCCGTACAGCAAGGAGCCCGATAGAGGCTCACGAATACCGTCGATATCAACCGGTGGTGCCGCGATGAAGGCCGTTACAAAAACAATGGTAGAAACGCTTAACAGAGGGATCATCAAGACTCCAAACCAGCCGACGTACAGCCGATTTTCGGTACTGGTGACCCACTGACAAAAGCCCTCCCAGAGGTTTGTGTCTTGACGTTGAAGAGTGGTAGTCATGGTTTATGAATGAAAAATCTCAACACAGCAATGAACGTATTAGAGCAAAAAACTATGAAGATCCTGGGAATATTGATCCAAACCGCTATTTGCGATCGGCGGGGTAGGTTTTGTAGCCATAGAAAATGAAGGCTAGGCAGCCTAGGGTAAACACCACCAAGGCAAGAAAGATGCCGCCAGCGGTAGAGGCAGCTTGCCCTTCGCCATAGGCAAGATAAAAGACGGGAAGCATGAGGTGACCTCGCTAATCTAGAGATTTGGCCCAGGCCAGTTGACGTTGACCCCGTCTAGCAGAATGGTGCCGTTGTAGAGCTGCAAGATAATCAGCAGAAACAAAAACAACATCACCATTAGAAAAGCCATATAGGGGGTTGTGCCCCAGCCACAGGTGACTCGTCCGGCTTCGGAGTTGTATTGCCGCAGAAAATACTGGATTGGAGCTACTTTCTTAGAGACAAACTTTTGTTGCATAGTCTGAGTGTGATGGAGTTTAGGGTTGCTAAGGAGCGATGGATAATATGAGCTGTGGTGCGTCACGGTCTCGCGTGACGCACCCTGCGATCGCCCCTACAGGGGTGTCGTTTGACGAGAGGTGGGGTCGCCTACCTTTTGGAAGTAGCCCCATTCCACCTGCTCTTCACTGAGATCGGGGCTGATACCCGAGAACACATCCTTGAAGAGGGCTCGCAGACCGTGCCAGATGTGGCCAAAGAACCAAACTAGAGCAAAGCAGGCGTGGAAGAAGGCAAAGAAGCCGCGATTGCTGGCCCTAAAGGCCCCATCGGAGTCGTAAATGGTGCGATCAAAGTCAAAGGGTTCGCCCATTTGTGCTTTGCGGGCGTATTGTTTGACCTGAGCTGGGTCGGTAAAGGTCTGACCGTTGAGCTGCCCGCCCAGGAAACTAACTGTAACGCCCGTTTGCTCGAAGCTGTATTTGGCGTCGGTGCGGCGGAAGGGAATGTCGGCCCGGACGAGGCCATCGCGATCGGTGAGCAGAACGGGGAAGTTCTCAAAGAAGTTGGGGATGCGCCGAACCGAGAGATCGCGACCTTCTTTATCTTTGAAGACGGGGTGCCCGAGCCAGCCGGTGGGTAGACCATCGCCATCGACCATGCGCCCGACTCGAAACAGCCCTCCCTTGGCCGGGCTATTGCCCACGTAGTCGTAGAACGCTAGCTTTTCGGGCACGCTGGCCCAGGCGTCAGTCAGACTCTTGCCAGCGTCTACCCCAGACTGCACCCGCCGATTAATTTCCTTTTGGAAGTAGGCCTGATCCCACTGGTAGCGGGTGGGGCCCCAAAGCTCTATGGGGGTGGTGGCGGTACCGTACCACATGGTGCCGGTGGCGATAAACCCGGCGCAGAAGAATACGGCTAAGCTACTGGCCAGCACCGATTCTAGATTACCCATGCGCAGGCCCCGGTAGAGGTATTCAGACGGTCGCACCACAATGTGGAACAGCCCGCCGATGATGGCGACCAGCCCCACCGCAATGTGGTGGGCCACCACGCCCCCTGGGTTTTGGGGGTTAAACCCGGCTGGTCCCCACTCGGGGGCTACCCCCTGGACATGGCCGGTCAGGCCAAAGGGGTCGGAGACCCACATGCCGGGGCCAAAGAGGCCGGTGAGGTGAAATGCCCCAAAGCCAAAGCAGACTAGCCCCGCTAACAGTAGATGAATGCCGAAAATTTTGGGTAAGTCGAGGACGGGTTCGTCGGTTTTGGGGTCGAAAAAGGTGGCTACATCCCAGTAGACCCAGTGCCAGCAGGCGGCGAGAAACTCTAGGCCAGAAAAGATGATGTGGGCCGCCGCAACGGTTTCGAAGGTCCAGAAGCCGGGGTCGGCAAAGGTGTCTCCGGTGATGCTCCAACCCTGCCAGGAGTTGGTGACCCCCAGGCGGGCGACGAAGGGCATCAGGAAACACCCCTGTCGCCACATGGGGTTTAGCACCGGGTCGGTGGGGTCATAACGGGCCAGCTCAAACAGCAGCATTGACCCGGCAAACCCCGCACAGAGGGCATTGTGCATCAGGTGCACGGCGAGTAGTCGCCCTGGGTCGTTGATGACCGAGGTATGGACGCGATACCAGGGGAGTCCCATCTGGTTGTTCTCCTTATATAAAACTTGTTTGACTGTTGGCGTTCTTTTGGCCCCAGGCTCAGCTCGGCAGCGGTAGGGCGACTTCTGGAGAATAGTTTCCCTAATGGTGGGCAGTATCCTGCGGCGACTACAGTCGCTGGATTAAAGCTGGTATTTTCTTTCCCAGAAATCTCCTAACCTCGTGGCGCGATCGCTTCAAGCCTGGCCAGCCTGGAAAAGCGGGTGAATCGGGATAGCGAGATCCACCCGCGATCGCAGTTACGCCGATCGTTCACTGGGGTCAATCGGGGGCATGGAGAGCACCGGCTCGTTTTCGCGATCAATGCCGGTTATGTAGCCCGCTGCCGTCGCTCGGGCCAGCCCCGCATGCCACAGGTGCCCCACCAAAAAGAAAAAGGCGAAAATAAAGTGGGCCGAGGCCAGCCAGGTGCGCGGCGAGACATAGTTAAAGGCGTTGGTTTCGGTTGCTAGGCCCCCCACCGAGTTAAGCGAACCGATGGGCGCGTGGGTCATGTATTCAGCGGCGCGGCGCACCTGCCAGGGCTGCACATCGTTTCTCAGCTTCTCTAGGTCGAGGCCGTTGGTGCCGCGCAGGGGCTCTAGCCAGGGGGCTTTAACCGACCAAAAGCGCATGGTTTCACCGCCAAAGATAATTTCACCCGAGGGCGATCGCTGGAGGTATTTGCCCAGCCCCGTTGGCCCCTGGGCCGAGGCCACATCGGCCCCGAGGCCCTGGTCGCGCACTAAGAAAACCAGCGACTGGGCCTGGGATGACTCAGGCGTGGTGGGGCCATAGAACACGCTGGGATAGGCCGTGTTGTTAAACCAAATAAAGGCGGTGGCGATGAAGGCCTGCCCGGCAATGTTGCCCAGGCTTTGGGCCAAATAGGTTTCGCCACTCCAGGGATAGAGGTTGTGGGTCCAGCGCAGGGGCGGCACCAGAATGTGCCAAATGCCGCCCAGGACGAGCAGTGAACCGACCCAGATATGGCCGCCAACAATGTCTTCTAGGTTATCAACGCCCACAATCCAGCCGCTGCCGCCTAAGGGGTCACGCAGTAGGTAACCAAAGATGATCCGAGGGTCGAGGGTGGGGTTGGTAATCAGCCGTACGTCACCGCCGCCGGGGGCCCAGGGGTCGTACAGACCACCCCAAAACATGGCTTTGCAGACAAACAGCAGGGCGCAAATGCCCAACACGCCGATGTGAAAGCCCAAAATTTGGGCCACCTTGGCGCGATCGCTCCAGTCAAACTCAAAAAAGCCCGAGAGCTTTTCAGGCCCCCGCAGGGCGTGGTACACCCCGCCAAAGCCCAGCACCGCCGAGCCAATTAGGTGGGCCACACCGATGGCAAAGAAGGGAAAAATATCCGTGATTTCACCGCCGGGGCCGACGCCAAAGCCCAGGGTGGCAATGTGGGGCATGAGAATGCAGCCCTGCTCATACATGGGCTGGGCCTCGTTGTAGTGAGCGACCTCAAACAACAGCATGCCGCCCGCCCAAAACGCCAGCAAAGCGGCGTGGGCCACGTGGGCACCGAGAAAGCGCCCCGTCAGCTCGGTGGTAATCAGGCGAGCATTGCCGGCCCACCAGGCGTAGCCACTAGATTCCTCGTCGTAGCCCGCCTTAGGGGGGGCGGTGCGATCGCGTTCGTTGACAAAGGGCGTGAGGGTATTGAGAGAAATGTTCTTAAGCGCAGAAGCCGTGGGTTCTAATGGGGTTTCCACAGGGTTAAATCTCCATGAAAGCGGTCAATAATGAAGGGGGGAGGGGGAAGGGGTACAAGGTTTGCGGTTTACGGTCTTTCTACTACCGTTCACCGTGCACCATGCACCGTAAACCGCTTGCCCGACATTCCTATTCCCCAAAGCCTCGGGGCAGCACTTCTTCGGGGAAGACAAACTTTTTGGCGGGCTGATCTAGCTCAGATATCCAGGCGCGCAGGCCCTCGTTGAGCAGAATATTTTTGGTGTAGAAGGTCTCAAACTCTGGGTCTTGGGCAGCGCGGATTTCTTGGCTAACAAAGTCGTAGGCGCGCAGGTTAAAGGCCAGCCCAATCATGCCAATGGCGCTCATCCACAGCCCTGTGACCGGCACAAACAGCATGAAAAAATGCAGCCATCGCTTATTTGAAAAGGCAATGCCAAAGATTTGTGACCAGAACCGATTGGCGGTCACCATAGAATAGGTTTCCTCTGCTTGGGCGGTGGAAAAGCCCCGAAAGGTGTTTTTTCCATCTGAATCTTTAAACAAGGTATTTTGTACGGTCGCTCCGTGGATAGCGCAGAGCAAGGCACCCCCTAGTACCCCCGTCACCCCCATCATGTGGAAAGGGTTGAGGGTATAGTTATGGAACCCCTGGAAAAATAGGAGAAACCGAAAGATAGCGGTGACGCCGAAGCTAGGGCCAAAAAACCAGCTCGACTGCCCGAGGGGATAGGCCAAAAAAGTGGCTACAAAAACGGCGATCGGGGCTGAGAATGCGATCGCATTGTAGGGTCGCAGCCCGACTAGGCGGGCAACTTCAATCTGCCGCAGCATAAAGCCCATCAGGGCGAAGATGCCGTGAAAGGCGGTAAAAGTCCACAGGCCGCCAATCTGGCACCAGCGAACAAAGTCGCCGTTGGCCTCAGGCCCCCAGAGAAATAGCAGGGAGTGTCCCATGCTTTCTGCCGGGGTAGAGACGGCGGTGGTTAAAAAGTTGCAGCCTTCTAGGTAGGAGGTGACCAGCCCGTGGGTGTACCAGGAAGTGACAAAGGTGGTGCCGGTAAACCAGGCTCCCAGCGACAGATAAGCGCAGGGAAACAGCAGTAAACCAGACCAGCCAATAAACACAAAGCGATCGCGCTTGAGCCAGTCATCGAGGGTAAATAGCCAGTCTCGGGGCGGTTGCAATGCCCCTAAAGAAGTGGTCATGATGTCGTCCTCTTGAAGCAAAAATGTATGGATGTTGACTAAATCCAACTACTAGAGCTCTTTCCCTAGACCGGAATGCTCTCTCCACCAACATCGTTGACAAAGTAAGGTGGGCCCGGAAGAGCAATTTCTTGGATAATTTGATCAAAGTAGGGAATGACCTCTGCGGCATCGGCTTCATCTAGTTGTTTGATCGCCTCTGCTTTGAGACATTTCATAAACTGCAAAATGTTGGCTAAGGGAATGCCCACATTGGCATAGAGTTCTTTCATGCCGGTGAGGCCAATCTCTTGCAGGGGTTGGCCGTTGCCGGCAATCAGGCAGTAGCTGATCAGGCGAATGTACCAACCGACATCTCGCTTAGCCGACGCGGTCTTGAGCCGACTGCCAGAATTGCTGGGGGTTCTAGGGCAAACTTTCCAGAACTGCCGAATGCCTTTCTCGACAATTTTGGGAGCCTTTTCCTCCAGGTTTTTAACCACTTGGATGCGAGCTGCTCCAGACTTGCAGAAGGCTTGAATCATTTTTAGCTCCCCTGGGGTGGGGTAGCGGAGTTCTTCGTCGGCGTTGAGAATGACTTGTTTGACGATGCTCATGGTGAAAATGGGTGGGGGTCAACGTCGGGGCAGACCCATTGGTCTGTCCTGGGGGTAATGGGTCTGCCCTGGGGGAGGGGGGATGGCGAAGACGGATTACCGGGGGTGAATTTGGATGCCGCCAAACCAGCCAATGTAAATGCGGTAGCGCCACAGAGGATGATGTGGATAGAACCGATACAGCTTTTTCAGCAGATGTTTGAACGCTATTTGGAACCGGTTTAACTCTCGGTTGCGATCGGTTTTGAGGGTTACAGTCATGGCAAATTGACTTCAGTAGGTTGAGGGTCTGCTGCCGTTTCGGGCGGTGTGTCTAGCTGGGTTGCTTCTGCGGTTGGGGCAGATTCTGCGGGCGGAGGGGGTGCTGGCGGGGGCGCGATCGCAACCGAACTGCCATTGCGAGACGAATCGGCGCTATGGGCAGCGGGAATGGCCATAGCTAGCTCACGCTGCGGTTTAGGGGCCGCAGCATAGGTCGCCATCCAGTCCCCGGCAATGGCGGGGTTCTCGCGGGCTTTCCACCAGGCGACTGGGCCTCGGGGCGATCGCAGGCCATAGCCGCGCGGGGTCAGGTAGCGTTCGTAGGGCACCACGTCATCGCCAAAGGCCTGGGCATAGTCATCGCTGTCGATCAGGGCGTCGATCAGGGCATAAAAGCCCTGTTTGCCGACCAGGTCGTAGTAGCGGTTGAGTTCTTCACGACCGTAGGTGGGGCGGCCCAGCAGCCGCCGGTGAATATATTCAATCGACTTGGTGATGTACAGGCTTTCCCAGTACAGCTGGCGGAAGGGTCGCGATTTGGCCAGCTGCCGCACAAACTCCCGCAGGGTAATATGGCCTCCCTTGAGTTTGGTTTCGGCCATCCCCTGCCGCTGGCTATCGAAAATATCGCGGCCAAACACCTGACGGTAGGTGCCCAAAATCACCGCCTCTACGGAGTGGTGGGTGACATTTAGATTGGGCCCCTGCACCTGATGCCCCTGGGGCTGGTGAGATGGCTCGATCTTAAACACCGATTGGCCAAAGCTACCGGGTATGCGGCCCAGGTTGGTGGCTCCGTTTAGACCAAGGTGATGGCCATTCTGTAACCCGCTGCCAATTAAAATGCGGCGGCTGGTGGAGCTGAAATGGGCGGGCTGGGCCACGGGGCTGTGCTGTTCCTGGGGAAAGATCGCCCCAAACTGAATCTCTAGGGGGTCGTTGCCCACCCCGTAGGGATGCTGATTGGGCAGCGGCTTTTGCGCCCTGGCAAAGGTGGTGACAAACTGGGGCACTTTACGCGCCACGGCGCTGTACTTAAACAGATCGATCTGCGGCCCCCAGTTCCGGCATTCCTGCGCCTCCAGCCCCAGCCCCCGCAGATAGGGCACGGTTTCTTCACCGAAGTAGTCGGCGTACTCCTGGGTGTCAACCAGGGCATCGATTAAGGCCGGTAGCCCGCCGGTAGAAATCACCTCAAAATAGGTCTGAAATTCTTCTAAACAGCTCAGCCCGCGCCCTAAAAAGTGCCGACAGGCCAGCTCAATCACCCGACTGATGGTGAAGGGTTCGTAGAACTCTCGCCGATACAGCCGCGATTTGCCCAAATGCCGGACAAACTCCTTCATCGAGAGCTGACCGCTGCGCAGCTGAGACTCTAAATCGGTCAGGGCCAAACCATAGGCGTGAGTGATATCGCGCTCAAAAACCTGGCGATAGGCGGCCCGAATCGCCTCTTGCGTTTCGGTTTCAGACAGCCCCGGCTTGATCACCAGCTTGGGGGTGGGCAGGGCACTTTGGGCATAGCTCTGGGGCAAGGGCAGACCAGGGTGCAGTTTTGAGACCCCAAACCGCAGTTGGTTGTCCGGCTTTTCTACCAGGTAGTCAGTGATTAGCACCTCAAAATAGCGCTTCACCAGAGCCGCCGCCGCCTCGTTGTTAGGAAAGCACAGGCAGGCCCGCCACTGCATATCTTGCAGGGCCACCACCGTAGCCAGGGTGACATCTTCAGGAATCACCCCGCGCAGCCCCCGCACGTTGACGGTGAGAATGCTGGTGTCGCCCGCCACGATGGCGTAGGTGACGTAGCGTAAAAACCAGGCCAGGTCTCGCATTGATCGCTTCATGCGAGCGGTGCCGTACTTACGAATGTCAATGGTGCGAAAGCGGCTGGGGGTGCTGGGCCGACCTGAGGCAAACAGGGTCTTTACCCGGTCGATTAGCCCAATGGCGGGGTCAGTTAAGCCCGCTTCCTGGAGGCTGGCGAAGGTTTTAGCCAGCCGACCGCCGCGCGCCCCGGCGGATAAAAAGTCTTCCCCCACGTAGTAGCCCGACCCTGGCATACCAACGCGCTCGTCTGGCAAGTCGAGGTAGTCCATCGCCGACCCGCCCGAAAAAATCCGGTTGGCCCCAGACGCCACAATCGCATCGGCCTGTTGAGCCAGCACAGTCGCGATCTCCAGGCGCTTTAGCCCGGTGCTAAAGAAGGCAGACAGCTCCTTGAACTCGCTCTGCTTAGGGTAGCGATCGCGCCGCTCAGCCTCGGCAATCACGGCAGTGGGCAAAGTATGAAAGGGTTGCGGATGAGTGACTGGGCTGCCACCGTTAGTCCGATCAGTCATGGTTTTTCTCTGGGTTAGAGGTTGGGTGTTGGGTGTGAGGTGACCGGTGTACGGTGCAAGGTATGCGGTGCAAGGTGTGCGGGAAAAGGCAGAACCGTAAACCGTGAACCGTGAACCGTAAACCGCACACCGGTTCCCCTTCCTAAGGCGTCATCCCCTGAATCAGGTAGTCAAAATAAGGGCCAACTTCGGCTTTGTCTTCCACCGTCAACAGGTCAAGGGCAGCTTCCTTGAGGCAGCGCATGCATTCGACAATATTTCTCAGGGGAATTTCTAAGGCGGTGTACATGGCTTTGGCCCCTTTGATGCCGCTCTCCTGAAGGGGGTCAATATCGCCGACCACCACGGCATAGGTAATCAGGCGAATGTACCAACCCTGATCGCGCACGCAGGAGGCTCGAAAGGTGGAGTTACCGCTATTGCTAGGGGTTACAGAACAGCGCTGCCAAAATTTTTCGCTGCCCTTTTCAACAATTTTCTCGGCATTAGCCGTCAAGATCGAGGCAATCCGCAGCCGCTGACTGCCCGCTTCAAAAAAAACTCGCAGGGCATTGAGTTCGCCGTGGCTAAGGTAGCGGGCCTCGCGATCGGCATTGGCAATAGATTGAGTGATGATACTCATGGTTTCTACCCCAACCCCGTACAGATATGGTCGAAGTAGAGGCCCATTTCTTTGCCGGCTTCGGCCCCCAACATTTCGGTGGTGACCTCTTTCATCGCCTGGACGGCCCGCACGGTGGCCCCCACCGGCACTCCTAGGGAGTTGTAGGTTTCGCGCAGGCCATTGAGCACCCGCTCATCCAAAATGGATGAATCGCCGGCCAGCATGGCGTAGGTGGCGTAGCGCAAGAAATAGTCCATGTCGCGCACGCAGGCGGCGTAGCGGCGGCAGGTGTACATGTTGCCGCCTGGGGCGGTGATGTCGGTATACAGCAGCGATTTGGCCGTGGTGCGGGTGACAATGGTGGCGGCATTGGCGCTAATGGTCATCGCCGCTTTGGCCCGCAGCTCACCACTGTGAAAGTAGTTTTGCAGGCGCTCTA
>RECJ01000104.1 GCA_007694115.1 Leptolyngbya sp. DLM2.Bin27
GCTATGAGCCAGGGAGTTCACTCCCTGGTGGTTGTGGCCGGAGTCCCTTAGCCTACCGCCAGGGCTGTCGAGCTAAAACGCCCCAACTTTTTCCGCTGGCTGAGCCGCCAGGTCAGGAAAGGCCGCTTGAACCGCTGGATGTACGAGCTTACCAGCAGAAACATTGAGCCCGCCCCTGAGCCCGCTATCGGTAGCCAGGGCATCCATACCCTGCTGGGCCAGCTTGAGCACATAGGGCAGGGTGGCGTTGTTGAGGGCCTGGGTGGCAGTCCAGGGTACGGCACCGGGCATATTGGGCACCCCAAAGTGCACCACGCCCTGCTCGACGTAGGTGGGCTGGCTGTGGGAGGTGGGGCGCAGGGTTTCAATGCAGCCGCCCTGGTCAACGGCCACATCGATAATCACCGAGCCGGGGTGCATGGTGGCGACTAGATCTTTCGCAACCAGGGTGGGGGCTTTGCGACCAGGCACCAGCACCGCACCAATCAGCAGATCGGCCTGGGGTACGCTGGCGGCGATCTGGGTGGGGCTGCTGTAGAGCAGCTCAACGCGGGAGCCAAACAGGGTTTCGAGGTAGGCTAGTCGGTCGACGTTGAGGTCAATAATTTGCACCCTGGCCCCTAGACCCACGGCCATTTTGGCCGCCTCGGTGCCCACCACGCCGCCGCCTAAGATCACCACCGTGCCTGGGGCCACGCCGGGTATGCCGCCCAGCAACACCCCCCGCCCGCCCTGCTGCCGCTCTAAATAGCGGGCACCAAACTGCACCGACAGCCGACCAGCAATGATGCTCATGGGGGTGAGCAGAGGCAGCCTGCCGTCGGCGGCCACCACGGTTTCGTAGGCGATCGCCTCAATGCCGCTCTGCATCAGCGCTTTGGTTAAGTCTCGCTCTGCGGCCAGGTGCAGGTAGGTAAACAAAATCAAGTCGGGTCGAAAGAACCCGTACTCTGAGGGCTGGGGTTCTTTGACTTTGACAACCATCGACTGATCCCAAGCCAGGGCGGCATCGGCGACAATAGTCGCCCCAGCGGCTTGGTAGTCGGCATCTTCAAACCCTGACCCGGCCCCGGCCCCGGCTTGCACCACTACCTGGTGCCCCTGCTGACAGAGGCTCTGCACCGCCGCTGGGGTCAAGCCCACGCGAAATTCCTGATCTTTAATTTCCTTCGGTAGCCCGATGCGCATGGTGGTGCCTTGGATAGGTAATCGTTTTTTCTATCCTACTAAACCAGAGCTGGGCACCAGTAGGGGTTCAGAGGTGACGGTTAGGCGGTTTCGGTCCCAAGGCCGTTGAGCGGGAGGGTATTCCATGCCAATAACCATCCATTTGCCATAGCTCTCCGCCCTCACCCCTGCCCCTCTCCCTGGAGATGAGGGTCTAGCCTGGATGCTTAATGAGTTGGCATACTTTCTAGAGAGTCTCATACCAAAGCCGAATCGTATAACCCCGATGCCAGCCCAACCGGAGCTAGCCGAGGCGGCTTTAGTATCAGAGAGCCTCAAGCGCCGGGAGATAGAGGGTAAAGTGGCTGCCCTGGCCCACTTCAGAGGTCAGCGTGATGGTGCCGCCGTGCATCTGGGCAATACGCTGGGATAGGTGTAGCCCCAGCCCGTGGCCCGCCCGCGCCTGGTTGCCCTGGCGAAACCATTCAAATACGGCATCTTGCTCAGCCTCGGCAATGCCAATGCCCGTGTCGGCGACAGAGACCCAGACCCATGAGCGGGCGCTGGTGGTGGTTACCACATCGGCGGGCAGGTGAGACGCCGTACCCACCGTGACCGTGACGCTGCCACGGTCGGTGAATTTAATCGCGTTGCCGACTAGGTTGGTCACCACCCGACGCAGTTCTAGGTGATCGCCGGAGACGATAAACGCATCGTCTTGCCGGGCTAAGGTGCTGGAGGGGGCTTGCTCTGGCAGTGCATCCACCGCGCCGACCTGCAAAACCGCCTGGTGGACGGGGTCGGAGGCCTGTTCAGCCTGATCGACCCGGCAGAGCAGGCAGGTGAGCGTTTTTTCGGTGGCGATGGGGGCCAGCTCCATCACTACGATTTCGGCTAGCTTAAACAGATCGACCGGCGATAGGGTAAGCGCTTTGTGCCCAGCCTCGTGGCGGTAGACCTCTAGCAGGGTGTTGACCATGCTGAGCAGGTGCCGGTTGCTTTGAATGGTGGTGGCGATCGCATGCTTAGCATCGTCAGGCACGGTGCCAAAGGCGTCGCCCTGGCAGAGATCGAGCATGCGGTTGGCGGCCACCAGGGGGGTGCGTAGGTCGTGGGTGAGGCGGGCAACAAAATCGTCGCGCTGGCGAATCATGGCGGTTTGGGCATCCATGCTGCGTTTGAGGCGAAGCAGCGATCGCACCCTAGCCCGCAGTTCATTCACATCTACCGGCTTGCGAATAAAGTCATCGGCCCCGGCATCTAGGCCCTGCACCAGGCTCGACTGGTCATGGGCGGTAATCAACAAAATCGGAATATAGGGCAGGGTTGGGTCGCAGCGAATCCGCTGGGTTACCGCATAGCCATCCATCCCTGGCATCATCACGTCGAGCAAAATCACGTCGGGGGGTGATTGCCCCACCACCTCAAGTGCCTTCTGACCATTTTCCACACAGGTCATGTGGTAGTTGGGGTCATCCAGAATCGACTCGATCAGAAACAGGTTATCGGGAGAGTCGTCTACGGCCAGGATGGCGAAAGAATCATGGGAAAGATCCGGAAGCATTACAGTACAAAACTATCGACGTAGTGCTCTTGTAAAAATGTTAACTGAGTCGCCAGTCTGGTGCGACTAAATTTAATTCAGAATCTATCCCCCATTAATCTCACAGCGGCTCTAACAACTACCTCTACCGAAAGGTATAAGCTAGTGGTCGAGGCCGAAATAGCCCCCTATTCCCGACAGGAGTAGGCTCTGAAACACAGAGAAATGCAGAGAAAATCACCATCTATCCCAGGGAACTGCGGTGTACACCCATGTCTGAGTACCGGGGTAACCCGGTCGATCCCCTTCTCAGCCCCCACAGTGGGGGGCTGAGAAGGGGCATAATGCGTTGGCATCGGCCAAGGGCGCGGGGCCTGTGTCCCTGCATCGGGGTCTGTTTTTTCTAGAGATCTCCTAGGTACTGCTCGCGGCCACTACTTCCAGTTGGCCCATCATCCCGGCTGCGGCGTGGCCTGCGATCGCACAGTGCAGTTCGTAGACACCGGGCCGCTCGGGGATAAACACCCACTCGGCGATCGCCCCTGGCTTGAGTTCTAGCTCGTGGATCGCCCCCTTAACCTCCACCCCCGCCGCCTGGACTTTTTGAGTCCAAAGGCCGTCGGCAAAGTCTTTGGCGGTGAAATAGTGCTTTTCGGGGCTGGGGTTGTCGAGCACCAGTCGGTAGCGCTGGCCTGCGGTGAACTGCATGTGATCAGGGTCGAACCGCAGGTCTCCGGCGGCGGTGCCCAGGTGAATGGTTATCGTTTCGACCGGGGCACTGGCCGCCAGGGCGGTGCTGATACCAACCGTCAGTGAGGTTACCAAGCCTAAAGCCAGGGCGATCAAAACGCTGATTAAAATCGGTCGGAAAACATCTAGCTGTCTAGCCCCTAGCTGTCTCTGTTGTTGCCCAATCATGCCGATATTTCCAGTAGATACCCCGGTGGTAGCTGGTCGGGGTAGGCGGTCTTTCAGGGATTCTACCGCGTGCTGAGGGTTGGAACTCACAATGCCGTCGATATGCCGTCAATGGCACTGCTGTGGCCCCCTACCCGCTTGAAATCGACCTAGATCACCTTGGTATGGTGCGGCCTCAGCCCCTGCCATCCTGTAAACTGGGCCAGCGGCGATCGCTCGATTGACGAAACCTGGGCTAGTCGAACCCAGCCCGGCATGGTAGTGGGTGTACCAAGGCCAGCCGTGAAGTTTGGCCTGGATTTGGACAAGGTTTAGCGCTAGTACAGGACATGACTATGCATCAAATTTGGGGACGCCTGCAAAGCTCGAAGCTGGTTTTATGGGGCATCATTGCCGCTTTGGGGGTAGGCATGCTGGTGCCGCTGCTGCTGCTGGTGCCGCGACGCAACCAGGCCGTCGCCCCTGCCAGCCGAGAAGAGCACCAGGCCGTTGTCACCCAGGTGATTGGCTCGATGAACCGGGCCAGCGTGATTGGCACCTCGGCCACCCGAGGCAACCCCAATGCGCCCATTGTGCTATTCAAGTTTTCTGATTTTCAGTGCCCCTACTGTGTGGTGGCGGCGGGTCACATGAAAGAGTTTGTCGGCAACCACGAAGACGATATTCTCTACGTCTACAAGCATTTGCCGCTGACCCAGATTCACCCCGAGGCGATGCCCTCGGCGAAGGCGGCCTGGGCGGCGCAGCAGCAGGGCCAGTTTTGGCTCTACCACGATGGGCTGTTTGTCAACCAAAACCGCCTGGGCGACGATCTGTATATTGAGCTGGCCGAGGCCATGCAGCTCGATCTAGAGCAGTTTAACCGCGATCGCGCCAGTGCCGAGGCCGAGGCCGCTATTCAGCAAGACCTAGAGCTGGCCCAGCAGCTTCGGCTCCAGGGCACGCCCTCCTTCATCATGAATGACCTGCTGATTCCGGGGGGTGCGCCTCCCCAGCTGTTTGAGGAAATTTTCAACCAAATCAATCGCCTGATGCAAAGCCAGAGCTAGCCTAGGCCCGATCGGGCGGCTCGATCGATGGCTATCTCCCCAGTTGTAGCCCATCTGGGGGATTGGGTTTGTGTCCCCAGGCGGCTATGCCAGTCAATTGTGCCAGTTGAGCTGCCTGACTCTCAAACCCCGGCTAACTGGCCACGGGGCAGGGGCAAAAACGGTCTGCTAGCCCCTGGTTTAGAGCCGTAAACCGCTGCCCTACAAGGGTTTGAGGAACTTGGTCAGTTTCTTCAACTGGTTGCCCCGTATCACCCACTACACAAAGTGTCATGGCCTCACCCGCTGGAGACTAGTCCCCAGCGCTACAACAGGGGTATGGCGAAAGCGAGACATCTGCTTCTCCGTCACCCCCATCCCGACCTAATGGCATCAGATCAAACCGTTTTGGGTGGGCCTTTTAACGACACAGTCAACAACACACAGTTTGCATTTGGAGAATGACCATGAAAACCCGTTCTATCGCTGCGATCGCCTTGGGTCTCACCGCCGCTACGATGGTGGCTCTGCCCATGGCAGCTAACGCCCAAACCGCCCCCACCGACTACAACTACGTGGGTGCCGGTGTCGGTATCGGTTCCCTGGGCACCGGTGACTTTGGTCTGTCTGTGAACAGCAAATTTACCGTCGCCGACAATATCTCGGTGCGCCCCGGCGCTATCTCTGACCTCAACTTCAGCGGCGACGGCGAAACCATCTTCTTGCTGCCCGTAACCTACGACTTCAACCCCGTCACCCCCAACGGTCGCCTGATGCCTTTCGTGGGTGCCGGCATCTCGTTCTCGACTGAAGGCGATGGCGCGGTTGGCCCCCTGGTGACCGGTGGCGTTGACTACCGCATCACCGACCGCATCGTCGCCAACGGTGGTGTCAACTGGTCGGTCTTCGGCAACAGCCAGGTCAATGGCACCATTGGTCTGGGCTACACCTTCTAGACCCTAGACCACCTGTTCTGAACCAGTCATGTTCTGAACCAGCCATAGGGGCGGTGAAAATCTCACCGCCTCTTTTTTATGGAGCTAAGCGGATTCGAACCGCTGACCCCTTGCATGCCATGCAAGTGCTCTACCAACTGAGCTATAGCCCCGAGTGCCTCAACCCGATCGTTGAGCGCATCAACAATATTCGCGCACGAGCGGCACCATCGTCAACCCCAAAGTTTTCCCCCAAGTTTTTCCTGCGTCTCGGATGGAAGGCAGTCATCCGCGATAGAGTCAGGGAGTGTAGCGTTAACGTGGCAACGACAATGGTTTTCCCTGGTTCTCCGTCTCCCCCCGATACCGATGCGGTGCAGGACATCCTGCTGAAGCTGCGGCGTAAACAGGGCACCTGGGTAGACTGGGCCCAGGGCTGTCAGGCGCTGCAAAAGGCGCGGTTTACGCCCCAGCAAATTTTTGAAGAAACCGGCTTCGAGCCGATTCAGCAAAACCAGATTGTGGTGGCTGAGCAGGTTTATCAGTCGCTGCTGAACGTTGGGGTGACGGAGGCGACCAAGGCTCACTTTACCCAGCAGGGCAGCGATTCTCTGTACGAACTGCGGATTCTCTCCCAGGCCGATCGCGCGCGCACCGCCGACTTTGCCCTACAGCACGGGCTGGATTCAGAGGAGGTGCGGGATCTGGCAAAGCCGATCAAAGAATATTCCTACCGCCAGGAGAAGCCGCCGGGGTTTGGCGATGGGCCGGGGGATGCGATCGCCTATCACTTTTGGAAGCTGGCCCGCCAAAAAGACGATCTTGCCGACCGCTCGCGCTTAATTGCCCAGGGGCTGCGCTTTGCCGATAGCCCCACGGCCCGCCAGCAGATCGAAAAGCTGCTGACCGACTTCACTGTGGCCAAAAGTCGCCCTGTCCCACGGCTGCCCTTTTACCGCCTCGAAACCGAGACCGATCTGCCCCGGGTGATTCCCGTGGTCGGGCAGATGCCGCTGACCGTAGATGACCTCAAGGCGGTGCCTGTGGTGGAGCCCGTCGAGCCCTTCGGCATGGTGACCTCAACTGGGGCCGGGGCTTGGATTGCGGTGCCCGGCTGGCAGGTGATCTTTCGGGCCGAAGACCCGGTGGGGCTGCTGGTTCAGTCTCGCCAGCTGCCCAACTACCCCACCGATGCCAACGATGAAACGGTACTAGTGGTGGTGGATCGCTGCGATCGCGACTGGAGCGACGACGGCTACTTTCTCACCGCCGAGGGCGATCGCCTCACCCTGACCTGGTCGCCCAATCCCATCGAGACGGCGATTTTGGGCAAGATCATTCTGATTTTGCGGCCCAGGCGCATTCTCGACGAAAACTACAACCGCGAACTTTGGCAGCTAGACGAATAGGAGACAGCCATGGCCCTAGAGCGACGTTTATCTCGCCTGATGTTTTTAGACACCGAGATGGTAGAGCTACGGCAGATGTGCCTCACCCCCGGTCGCGTGTTTGAGCCGGGTAAATATCTAGCCGGTGAGCTGCCCGACACCGCCTTTGAAATGGGTCTGGTAGAGAAGCTGCCCCCCGTTCGAGGGAAGAGTGAAGAACTCGAAAATCCCCCCGGCAACCAGTGAATTGACCACCATGGGGCGTACACCCACCCTCACCTACGATCGCGGCACCCTGATCCTGCATCCGCCGCCGGCGGGCAAAAGCTGGGTAGACTTCGCCCACTGGGACGATCGCATCGAAAAATTTCGCATTCCCGCCCAGCAGTACCGCGCCCTGGTCGAAACCCTGCGTCTGGAGCAGGTGCCCTTCAACGACCAAGTCCAAACCTTCGCGGCCCTAGAGCTTGATCCCCAGATCAGCTTAGCGCCCTATCCCCACCAGCAAGAGGCCCTGCAGGCCTGGGTTGACCAGCGCTGGCGCGGCGTGGTGGTGCTGCCCACCGCCAGCGGCAAAACCTACCTAGCCCAAATGGCGATGCAGGCCACCCCCCGGCCCACCCTGATCACCGTGCCCACCCTCGACTTGATGCACCAGTGGTACGCCCACCTGACAGCCGCCTTTCCCAAGGTCGAGGTGGGGCTGCTGGGCGGCGGCTCAAAAGACCGCACGCCAATTTTGGTCGCCACCTACGACAGCGCCGCCATCCACGCCGAGACCCTGGGCAACCAGTACGCCCTGCTGATCTGCGACGAGTGCCACCACCTGCCCAGCGACTTTAATCGGGTGATCGCCGAATATTCCATTGCCCCCTACCGGCTGGGGCTGACCGCCACCCCCGACCGCGCCGATGGTCGCCACGACGACCTCAACCATCTGCTGGGGCCAGTGGTCTACGCCAAGTCGGCAGCCGATCTCTCCGGCGATGCCCTAGCCCCGTTCCAGATTGTGCCCATTGGGGTCAAGCTCTCGCCGCAGGAGCGCGATCGCTACGACCAGCTCATGGCCCAGCGCAACCATTTTTTGCAGCAGGCCAACATTTGGCTCAGCTCGGCCCAGGGCTGGCAGCGGTTTGTGCGGGCCAGCGCCCAGTCGGCCGAGGGGCGGCGGGCCATGCTCGCCCACCGCCAGGCGCGAGCCATCGCCCTGGGCACCGAGGGCAAGCTGCGGGTGCTGGCCGATCTGCTGGCCCAGCACCATCCAGACCGCACCCTAATATTCACCAACGACAACGCCACCGTCTATCAAATTTCCGAAGCCTTCTTGATCCCCGCCATTACCCACCAAACGCCGGTCAAAGAACGCCACGCTATTCTCCAGGCCTTTCGCAGCGGCGACTACCCCACCCTAGTCGTCAGCCACGTGCTCAACGAGGGGGTCGATGTGCCCGAAGCCCGGGTGGCCATTTTGCTCTCCGGCAGCGGTTCTACCCGCGAGTACGTGCAGCGGCTGGGGCGCATTCTCCGCAAGGGCAGCGGCAACAAACAGGCCCTGCTCTACGAAGTCGTAGCCGAAGCCACCACCGAAGCGGCGATCTCCAACCGTCGTCGCCAGGGGGTCGAGCCTCAACCTAACCGTCCGCGCCAGCTTGAGCTAGTGCCAGTCAGACCTGCCTACAGCAGCGATCCCCTACCCTCCGTCCCCCGTGCCGCCGAAGCTCCATCCCTGGACCCTGATCGACCTGATTAGGCCGATTCAACCGATTTCAAAGAAGTGGCTAAAATAGCGTTCGCAAAGGGCGCTCAACCGCTATCTTAGTGATAGGCAAACGTATTGCCCCATCTAGGTTGTGGGCTTGAGTTGCCAAACCCAAATTCTGCGATTTACAACCCAGGCATTTTCTCCTCAGCTGCTCTCCATAGCCCCTTTGGTAGCGCCCCCAGGGTGGGCGCTGGTCACCCTGGGTAAAACCAAGCCAGCCCCACAGCCAAGCAATCATCTGCCAGAAATTTACCTAGAGCAGTGGGGGCTTTCTCCACCACTGCCCGGGGTATTTTCAGCCGGTTTGGCGATTTTTCGCTTCTATTTCATCTCCTTCTTGATCCCCACTCCCATTCCATGAGTCAAGTGTTTGCCACAGCCCTGCTAATTTCCCTTAGTGCCGGTTCCCTGGGTTGGCTGACAACCCTGAGCCCGCCCGCCCAGCCCCTCAGCTCTAGCTCAGTCCAGGGCACCTTGGTCGATGCCGCTAAGGCATCGCCAGTCCTGTCCCTAGCCCAGGTAGAGCCGATCTCAAGCCCCGAGGTTCTGGCAGCGGCGGCTGACTCCCTGGTAGTAGAAGTCTGCCTGAGTCTAACTGACTGGCAGCGCCCCTCAGATCTGGCCCAAGCCAAGCAGCTAGGGGCCATGCCCCATTACGGCGTCGCCCTGCAAAGCGATCCCCTAGCGGAGATGGCTAAGACCTGGTGGAGCCACGACATCTTTTCATTCACCACCTACGGCCTTAGCGCCCGCGTTGACCCCCTCTACCTCTCTGGCGTATGGACAGCCCTAGACGACACCTGGGACTGCTACAGCGGCGACCAGCCCGAGCAAATCAACCGGGGAGAACTGGCAGAAATGTGGCTGCTGCACCATCGCCTCGTAGATCTAGCGTGGCAAGACGATCACTATGTGGCCACTGTCGAACCGGCTGAGTCGGGGCTTCAGCTGGTGCAGTTTGCCCGGCGCGAGAGCAATCCGAGCCTGCCTTTAAGCATCATTACCACCGCAGGGCAGGCTCTGGCGGTTTTGTCGGGAGACTGGTAATGCCTAGGGGCGCATGGCACTTGCCCTGATTGGGGATAGCCGCTTTAATCAAAGACCCCGCCTTTCTTCAGTAGAAAGGCGGGGTCTTTGATTAAAGCGGCGCTGTGAAAGAACGCCATGCCCTGAACCAGAAGCTCTACGGGGTCGGCGCAGTGGCAGCGGCATCGAGCCAGCCCGCGCTGAGCACCACGGTGAGGCCCATAAATAGCACCGTCAGCGTCCAGGTGACGCGGTTGAGGGTGGTTTCAGCACTCTTGGTGCTGGTAAACAGCTGCGCCTGGCCCCCTAATCCGCCTAGGCCATCGCCCTTGGGGCTGTGCAGCAACACCATTGCCGTTAGGCCAACGGCGGCAACCATCCAGATAACCTTCAAAACTGTGGTGACTATCATCGCGTTCCTAAACTAGCCTGATCAGCATAACGGGGTCAAAGACATGCAGCTGGCCCGTGGCTCAGCTCTGTCTTCACTATAACCCACGCCCCTAGCCCCCCGATCGTGCCAGCCACTTTAAAGCTCCTGGGCAGCCAGTACCATGCGGCGCAGAAGCGACTTTGCCCCAGGTTTTAGGTGCTGGGCTTCAGGTGCTCGGTTCTAGGGGGCAAGAGCAATGGGCTGATTAAGGCCGGACGGTACTAGATAGAGAGTTTCACCGGAGTGCGGTTGTTGCGAATCTCAACATCGGCCTGGAGAAACATAGAGCGCCCGGTCATTTCTGGGGGCTGGGGCAGACCCAAGATTTGCAGGATTGTGGGGGCTATATCAGATAGGCGACCGTCTTCACGCAGGTTGACGTCGCCCCCATAGGCGGGCACTTTGAGCTTTTCCCCCTCCACCAAAATAAAGGGCACTGGGTTAGTGGTATGGGCCGTCCAGGGCCTGTGGTTTTCGTCCCACATCAGCTCAGCGTTACCGTGGTCGGCAATGATGATCGCAGTGCCGCCGGCCTTGCCAATGCTGTCAATGAGGCGACCCAGCTCGTGATCAACGGCCTGGAGAGCCGTAATTGTGGAATCCATTTTGCCGGTGTGGCCTACCATGTCCGGGTTGGCGTAGTTGATTACCACCAGAGAATAAATTCCTTTCTCGATGGCGGCGACGGCGGTGTTGGTAACGGCTGCGGCTGACATCGCCGGAGCTTTGTCGTAGGTGGCCACCATGGGGCTAGACACCAGTTCCCGATCTTCCCCCTCTAGGGGTTCCTCTAGCCCACCGTTAAAGAAGTAGGTGACGTGGGCATACTTTTCGGTTTCGGCGGTGCGAAATTGCTTTAGCCCGTGGTTAGCCACTACTTCGCCCAAGATATTGCTGAGGTTTTGGGGCTCAAAGGCCACCTTGACCGGCATCTCTGGGTCGTACTGGGTCATGGTGACAAAGTTGGGCGGGGCGATAAGTTCGCGCTCAAAGCCCTGAAAGTGTGGGTCTACTAAGGCCTGGGTAAGCTGGCGCGCTCGGTCGGGGCGAAAGTTAAAGAAAACTACGCCGTCTTCGGAGGCGATCGCACCGGGGGCCAGCCGCACCGGCTCCACAAACTCATCGTTGATATCTTGCTCGTAGGACGCCATCAAGGCCTCCATTGCCGTTTGACCGCTGCCCTCGCCGGGATCGGCCATGACCCGATAGGCCTTTTCGATGCGATCCCAGCGGTTGTCGCGATCCATGGCGTAGTAGCGGCCGCTGAGGGTGACC
>RECJ01000176.1 GCA_007694115.1 Leptolyngbya sp. DLM2.Bin27
CACAATGGAACTATACCGCCGTACCAGAAGTACAGGTTGTTTAATCCACGTTCCTTAGAGCCCGTCAAAACTAGCTAAGGAGATTTCTAGGAAAGAAGATACCAGCTTTAATCCAGCGACTGTAGCCGCTGTAGGGTGGGCACTGCCCACCATTAGGGAAACTTTTTCCAGAAGTCGCCTAAGCTGATCCCGAGGCCCCGAGGCCTGAGATTGACCGGCCCTAGATTTGATTTTTATTTTTATAGAAGAAACCTTAGGTAACTACCGGGTGAACCTAGAACGACTCCACCAGGCCCTGCGACAGCCCGCCAACACCCTTGGCACCATGCCCGCCTATGGGGCACTGCGGCCTCGTTTTCACCTGCACTGGGTCGATCAGATTGACTCCACCAATCGAGCCCTGGCCACCATGATGGCCAGGGGTGCTCCGGCTGGCACCGTGCTGATGGCGGCCACCCAGCAGGCTGGCCGGGGGCAGTGGGGCCGACAGTGGCAGTCTCCCCCCGGCGGGCTCTATCTTTCGCTGGGGCTCAAGCCTGATCTACCCGCCCACCGCAGCCCCTACCTGGCCCTCGCCAGCGCCTGGGGAGTGGTGACCAGTTTGGCCAACTTGGGTCTGCCCGTGCAGGTCAAGTGGCCCAACGACCTGGTGGCTGGGGGCAAAAAACTCGGCGGGGTGCTGGCTGAAACCCGCGTTGAGCGGGGGCAGGTGCAGGAGGTGGTGATCGGCCTTGGGCTCAACGGGTTTAACCCGGTGCCCGCCACCGGCATTTCGATTCAGCAGCTGATTCGACCGGAGACGGCCCCCACCGCTTTGAATACCTTGGAGGGTTTAGCTGCGATCGCACTCTATGGCCTCATCCAGGGCTATCTCCACTGGCACAACCAGGGAGATGACGCCTTTCTTGCAGCCTACCAGGCCCGCATGGCCAATTTGGGCCAGGTTTTGGCCCTAGGGGGCCAGTCAGCAGAGGTAATTGGGGTGGCTCCCTCGGGCAATCTGCGGGTGCAGCCCATGCATCGGCAGGTCGATAGGCCAGCGGCCAAGACGCTGGAAATCAAACCAGGACAAGTAACTTTGGGCTACAATGCGTAGCGGTTGATTATGGCAAAAAACACAGATCACTTAGAGTTGACCCAGGGCGCTAAGCCTTCACGCGTAAAGGCTGCGGTGGCCTGGCTTCAGGTGCTGATCGCAGTCGGCGGCACCGGCTTGACCTACGGCGGTGGGGCCGTAGCCGAGACCCCGGAGCCCCCTGCCCCAGATGGGTCGGTTAAGACCTCGGCTGACTACCTCACCCCGGGCGATCGCAACGTCCACAGCTCCAGCCCTACAGCTACTCTAAGTCTGCCCACTGCCCCTGGGGCGCAGCCCGATTTTTCGCCGCCGCGCCTCAACTCATCAGCCGTTGTGACATCTCCCCCTCCAGCGAGCCAGCCGATGTTTTCTCCGGTTCCCCCTCCTCCGCCTGCGGCAATTACAATCACCGTTCCCACCACCCGATCGGCCCCAACCATGGCTGAAGGCTTGCTCCAGCCCGCCGTTTCTTCCATGGCCACCACGGTCAATGAAGCGCCTGCCTCAGCCGCCCCCACCCCCCTAGCTGAGCCAGCCCCAGCGGTTGAGCCGGCCCAGGCCGTACCCCCTACCATTGCCGCCGACGAATCGGTGCCTGCTGGCTACAACAGCGTCTTCATCGACACCACCGACTACAGTTTGGGCGCGACCCAGGCTCCCAATGTGGTGTTTTCAGACCGCGCCACCGGCTGCGAGATCACGGTGGCCTCTGGCCAAACTAATCCCCGCTCCTCCTGTGCCGCCGCCGCTCCCCAGGGTTCAGGGGCACCCAGCAGCGCCTCGCAAGCCAGTACCTCGGGAGACATCAGGGTGGGGCCAGTGACCGTAGGCTCTCGCGGGGTCACCCTGGGCAACACCACCATTGTCAGCCGCGAGGCGCTCAACGAACGGCTGCGCCCCCTCAACGTGATGCGGCGGGGCAACGAAGAATACATCTTTCCGCTGTCGATTCCAGCGCCGATTTCGTCGCTATTTGGCTGGCGAATGCACCCAATTCAACAGAGCTGGCGGTTTCACTCGGGCACCGACCTGGCCGCCCCCACCGGCACGCCGGTGCTGGCCACCCGAGCGGGGCGTGTAGCGGTGTCAGACTTTTTGGGGGGCTACGGCCTGACGGTGATCTTGCGCCACGGCGATGGCAACCTAGAGTCTCGCTATGCTCACCTGTCTCAGCTCACCGTCAGAGCAGGGGAATGGGTCGAGCAGGGAGAGGTGATTGGCCTGGTCGGCAGCACCGGCAACTCCACTGGCCCCCACCTACACTTTGAGCTGCGTCAGCTGACCGGGGAGGGCTGGATTGCCAAAGACCCGATTGAGGTCTTGGAATATGGTCTGGCCAACCTCCTAGAGATGGTGGGCAATCCTCTAGTCGCATTGGGGCGCGGTGTCGCCCCAGCCGCTGAAGCCGCCGACACCGAAGCTGGCCTGCCGGTTGACTACCCCTTCCGCCCGGCCCAGCCCAATGCCAGCTAGGGCGGCGGGCTCTAGTCGTCTCCCTAGCTCCATCTGCGATCGCTGCTATGGGTTTTGTCTTTGACCATTACGTGCGCTTCCATGAGACCGATGGGGCTGGGGTCGTGTACTTTGCCAACGAGCTGGTGATGTGTCATACGGCCTACGAGGCCTCCCTGGTGGCGGCGGGTCTAGATGTTGGCCAGCTTTTTAGGGCTGAAACGGTGGCTTACCCCATTGCCCATGCCAGCATCGACTATCGTCAACCCCTGCGGTGCGGCGATCGGGTCTCTATTGACCTGACCCCGACCAGCGTAGACCAGAGCAGCTTTGAAATTCAGTATCAGCTAACGCTGGGGGAGCGCCTGGCCGCCCAGGCGCTAACTCGCCATGTGTGCATTGAGGTCGCTAGCCGTCGCCGCTGCCCCCTGCCCCCTGCCATGGAACAGTGGCTAGCCCGCTGGGGCGATCACTCACCTTCTCTAGCGACACATTAGATATGGTGGCAGGCAGTTGGCAGGAGTGGGTGTTTGTGGCGGGCTACGTGGGGTTTTTAGTGGCGATCACCGCCCTAGTGCTCAGCTCTCGCCCAGAGCGATAGCCAACCGACAGCCCAGTACCTCAAGGCAGAAGTATGAAGGCAGAAGGCAGCACCGGAAAATAATCACAAATAAGGGGTTTTGCCTAGCCAAATAGGTGATTTATTGTCGCCTTAGAGGGCTAGAGACCTGTGGGTAATTCCTCCAATCGGCACTTTACGGACTGCCAGCCCCGGAGTTCCCAGGCAATTGTTAAAGGCTGCCGTGTTGTTTCCGTAAATTTACGGTGGGCTCTCCCCCAGGTGCCTCAGGATCCGGTAGTCTGGTTACAAGCGCTCAAAGGCGGCTTAGTTTTAACTTAAACGTCACATAGGCGTCTCCTGATGGGGTTTCCCCCGGCTTCGGTCGGGGGTTTTTATTGGGGGTACGATTGGCTGTCAGGGATGATCAGTCCTCTGAGATTTTACGGAGAAATTGTGCGGATCGAGGTGTGCTAGTTGGGAAATCTGGAGCAAGTGAGTTCAAGCCCCGGCTTTGGTGGGCACCTCCGGGTATTCACCAGTGACGCTGGACACAGTTGCCCACCATGTACGTTCAGATGACCTTTCAAGTTGGCATCCTGGCATTGGCGGCAGCGATTAACGCTTTAGTCACCAGTATGGCTTGGCATCAACGGGGAGCGACCCTGGCCCGACAGTATTTCTCGCTGATGATGGCAGCGGCGACCTTCTACGCAGCGGTAGCGGCCATGGAGGCTGGGTCGGTCGCCCTGGCGAACAAAATTTTTTGGTCCACGCTGGAATACGTAGGCACAGGCGGTATCACCATTTTCTTTGTGCTGTTTACCGAAGCCTATGTCCATGGGCGATCGCACTTTACCCGACGCCGGCTGATCTGGCTCAGCCTCTGGCCTCTAATCAACATCGCCCTGGTCGCCACCAACGCCTGGCATCGGTGGATCTGGGCAGACGTGGTGCTGGCTGCCCCACCTAGCAATAGCGCTATCTACAGCCACGGCCCTGGCTATATTTTCGTCCTGGCCTGCCTCTACCTCTACAGCCTGCGGGGGATTCATTTGCTGGGGCGAACCACCCTCAGCGGTGGGCCGCTGCACCGACGGCAAGCGCGCTGGCTGCTAGCGGGGGCGCTGTTTCCCTACCTGGGTGGCACGCTCTATTCCCTCAAGCTCACCCCAGCGGGCCTAAACCTGACCCCGATGTCGTTTATGGCCACGGGGCTGCTGTGTTTTTGGGGGCTATTTCGCATGGGGGTGTTCGAGGCGATTCCTATCGCCCGTGAAATGCTGATTGAGCACCTACGCGACGGCGTTATCGTCGTGGACTTAGAGCAGCAAATTGTTGATATCAATCCTCAGGGGCGATCGCTAACTGGGCTCAAAGACAGTGCCGTGGGGCGATCTATCCACATTGCTCTATCCGGTATTCCAGAGCTTCTGCACCACTACGACCAGGGCACCGAAATGCCCTTTTGTATTTGGATCGGTTCCCCCCAAACTTGCCATATCACCGTGCAGATGTCCGCCTTGAGAGACTACCGTGGCAAGACCCACGGGCGCTTGCTGGTGCTGCATGACACTACCCACCAGTACCTGTCGGAGCTAGAACTGCGCCAGGCCAACGCCCGTCTCAGATACCAGCTGCAAGAGATTGAGGGCCTCCAGGTCAAACTTAAAACCCAGGCCAGCCGAGATCAGCTCACCGGGCTATTTAACCGTCACCATCTCCATGAAATGCTGCCCCAGGTACTTCGTCAGGCCCGCCAAGGGGTCTATTCTGTAGCGTTTGTCATGCTCGACATTGACTATTTCAAACAGGTCAACGACACCTTTGGGCACCGGGCTGGCGATCTGCTGATTCAGGCTTTCAGCCAGATTCTGCTGATGCATATACAAGCGGGCGAGACTGCCTACCGCCTGGGTGGAGAAGAATTTTTGCTGATTTTGCCCCAGGCAACCCTAGAGGGTGGTACACAACGGGCCGACTACATCCGCCAGCAGTTTAACGTCTCGGCTGTGCCCTGGGACGGAACGGACATTCGCACTACGGTATCGGGTGGCGTTGCCGTTTTCCCTGACCATGCTACCCAGTCAGACGATTTGCTCCATGCCGTTGATTTGGCCCTATACGCCGCTAAAAGATCAGGCCGCAATCAGGTTGCCTGCTTTAACCCCCAAATTCATTTACCCAGCTCGGTCTAAGGCCCAATTGGGTCTGCCTGCTGTTGGTTGATTGCCCCAGGGGCGCAATGTTGTCAGAATATAGAGACAATTGTCCTAAACCTCAACGCAGCGGTCTCGTTTTTGATGAATACAGTCACTGGTCTTGGTCTTCTCCTCGCCCTTCTAGCCGGCGGCGGAGCCCTCTACCTGCTCACCCCACGCCGCTACCAGTCGGCAGATTCCGTAGCTACCTCCTACGACCAGTGGACTGACGACGGGATCTTAGAGTTTTACTGGGGTGAGCACATTCACCTGGGCCACTACGGGTCGCCGCCCCGGCGCAAAGACTTTCTCGCCGCCAAAGCTGACTTTGTGCATGAAATGGTGCGCTGGGGTGGTCTAGACCGGCTGCCCGCAGGCACTACGGTGCTCGATGTGGGCTGCGGCATCGGCGGCAGCAGCCGAATTTTGGCCCGCGACTATGGCTTTGCGGTCACAGGCATTACCATCAGCCCCAACCAGGTCAAGCGCGCCCAGCAGCTCACCCCCGAGGGCGTGACCGCCCGGTTTCAGGTGGATGACGCCATGGCGCTGTCGTTTCCCGATGCCAGCTTTGATGTGGTTTGGTCGGTGGAAGCCGGCCCCCACATGCCCGACAAGGCTGTGTTTGCCCGCGAGCTGCTGCGGGTGCTCAAGCCTGGCGGGGTGCTGGTCGTTGCCGACTGGAACCAGCGGGACGATCGCAATGTGCCCCTCAATGCCTGGGAAAAGCCGGTGATGCGCCAGCTGCTCGACCAGTGGTCACACCCGGCTTTTGCCAGCATCGAAGGCTTTGCTGAGCAGCTGGAAGCGACCGGGCTGGTCGATGGCCAGGTGGCGACCGCCGACTGGTCAAAGGAAACCCTGCCCTCCTGGCTCGACTCGATTTGGCAGGGGGTGATTCGGCCCCAGGGCATGGTGCGCTTTGGGCCAGCGGGCATTGTCAAATCGGTGCGAGAGGTGCCTACCCTGCTGCTGATGCGCCTGGCCTTTGGGAGTGGACTGTGCCGCTTTGGCATGTTTCGCGCCGTGCGGGCCAGCGCCGCCCCCCAGCCTCAGGCGATGGTGACGTCATCTGACAGGTACACGTCTTGAATCAGGTGAAACAGCTTCACCCCTTCTTTGAAGTCGCGCTGGAAGGTTTTGCGGCCCGAGATTAGCCCCATGCCCCCGGCCCGCTTGTTGATCACAGCGGTACGCACGGCCTCGGCAAAGTCATTTTTGCCGGAGCCACCGCCGGAGTTGATCAGCCCCATGCGCCCGGCGTAGCAGTTGAGCACCTGGTAGCGAGTGAGATCGACGGGGTGGTCGGTGGTGAGATCGCTGTAGACCAGCTCGTGGGTTTTGCCGTAGGTGCCGCCAATAGCCTTGGCGACTGCCCCGTAGCCGTTGTTGCAGTTGGGCAGCTTTTGCTTAATGATATCGGCCTCAATGGTGACGCCCAGGTGGTTGGCCTGGCCGGTGAGGTCGGCGGCGGTGTGATAGTCTTGGTCTTGCTTAAAATCACTGCTGCGCAGGTAGCACCAGAGAATGGTGGCCATACCCAGCTCGTGGGCCCGCTGGAAGGCGGCGCTGACCTCTTGAATTTGCCGGGTCGACTCTTCCGAGCCAAAGTAGATGGTGGCTCCGACGGCTACAGCCCCTAGATTCCAGGCCTGCTCAACGTCGGCAAACATGATCTGATCAAAGCGGTTGGGGGCCGTCAGCAGCTCGTTGTGGTTGAGCTTGACGATAAAGGGAATTTTGTGGGCGTAGCGGCGCGATACGCTGCCCAGCACACCGAGGGTGGTGGCGACGGCGTTGCAGCCCCCGGCGATCGCCAGCTCGACAATATTTTGCGGGTCAAAGTAGATCGGGTTGGGGGCAAAGGAGGCCCCAGCGGAATGCTCAATGCCCTGATCGACCGGCAAAATTGAGAGGTAGCCGGTGTGGGCCAGGCGGCCATGGCCGTAAAGCTGTTGCAGGCTGCGCAGCACTTGGGGGTTGCGATCGCTCTGGGCAAAAATCCGATCTACCCAGTCTGGCCCCGGCAGATGCAGCATCGATTTCGCCACCTTAGCCTCGTAGCTCAGCAGCGATTCAGCCTCAGATCCAAGCCAGTCGGCGATTGTTTTGGCAGACGATGGGGCAGTTACCATAGCTTTGAGTTAAATCACAGCGCAGACATCTAAACCTTAGCCCAGAGACCCACAACCATGAACCTATCCCTAAGGGGAGGTTTTAGGCAGTCTGCGGGAATCTGACGGGGAGATTTTAGACAGTCGCCAGGAATCTAGGTGGGGATGCCATAATCGGGAGAACCCAACCGCTAGCTCCTGCCCCACCGCCTATGCCTGCCATTGACTACCTCCGCATCAGCCTCGTCGATCGCTGCAACTTTCAGTGCCAATACTGCATGCCAGAGGGGGCCGATTTGCAGTACCTGCCCCAGGGAGAGTGGCTGACCCGTGCCGAGCTGAGCCAGCTACTACAGGAGGTATTTATACCCCTGGGCTTCTCAAACTTTCGGCTGACGGGGGGCGAACCGCTAGTCAGGCCAGGGGTAGTGGATATTGTGCGCGACATTGCTGCCCTGCCGGGCACCAGAGACCTGGCCCTGACCACCAATGCCTTTTTGCTTGGCACCATGGCTGAGGATCTCTGGGATGCGGGACTGCGGCGAATTAATATCAGCCTCGACTCTTTAGATCCGGTGATTTTTGATCAAATCGTCGGCGGGCGGGGCAAGTCTCGCTGGCCCCAGGTATGGGCGGGCATTCAGGCGGCGCACCGGGTGGGGTTTTCGCCCCTCAAGCTCAATGTGGTGGTGATACCGGGGGTCAACGATCACGAGGTACTCGATCTGGCGGCGCTGACGCTGGAGCGCGAGTGGCACGTGCGGTTTATTGAGTTTATGCCCATCGGTAACGACCGCCTGTTTGAGGCCAAGGGCTGGATTGATTCGGCGGTATTGCGCGATCGCATTCGCCAGCGCTGGGGCCTGAGCGAGGGAGATGTGCTGGGCAACGGCCCGGCAGATGTGTTTCAGATTCCAGGAGCTCAGGGCACCGTGGGGTTTATTAGCCAGATGTCGGAGTGCTTCTGCGATCGCTGTAACCGCATGCGCCTGTCGGCCGACGGTTGGCTGCGCCCCTGCCTGCTCAATGAAACCGGGCAACTAGACCTGAAAACCTCTCTGCGCCAGGGTGTTTCCACCGCTGAGATCAAACATCAGGTGGCCGCCCTGCTGGCCGACAAACCCGAGATCAACTACAAAATGCGCCAGTCGGGCACCACCGGCAACTACCAGCGCACCATGTCCCAAATTGGCGGCTGAAGCCAGCTCATCTGGCTCCCAGATCATCCGACAGCCGGGGGGGGAGCCCGGCAAAAAAGACATTGGCAGCCCGATCTAGTCATATTGGCTGGTCTAAAACCCAGCTATTCAGGTATAAGTTGAAGCAGACGGTGTCTAACTCTGGCCCGGGGTCAGCGTTCCGTGGTCGCCTGCCAAGCCCAAGGGCTGTCACCATCAGCCCAGTCAAACAACAGGTCATTCGGCCCTCAATTCGGCTTTGATTCCGCCTTGTCCGTCTGGCTCAGCTGCTTCTCACGCCCTATGGATCATTCATCTCATTTGCCTGAACAGCCCCCCCTGTCTCCCCCGACGGTGGGGGTGGGGGAAGATCGTTCTCCCAAGCGCCCAGTTTCGTTTACCATTGGTGCCAGCCAGCCCTCCGGCAGCGACCCCACCCCTGGCCCAGCGGTCAACTCTACGCCCCCGGCCCCCGGTGCTCCGGCTCACCTATCGACCTTTCCCGTCCAAACTCCGGCCTCGCATCTGCCCCTGCTGCCCCGCCGCAAGCGGCCTACTTTTAGCCGCCACCGTCACGACGCCAACCCGGTTCTGGCAGTCAAGGTGTTGCAAGACATTCAAATGGCGGTCGAAGCTTGGCACCAAGACCTGAGACAGACCGTCCAGCGCATTCAAACGCTCTACATGGAAGGCCCCATCGTTGACGGCTGGCTCGAAACCATAGAAGACGCAGCCGCATCCACCCCTGGGGCTGGGGTGGATGCGGCCCTGCTGCGCCACGGCGATCACCAGGCCCTATCGGGCTACGTAGAACGCCTGTGCCAAGCCGCAGATCTGTCGCCCCCCACAGCCGCCCCTGGCAGCGACCTAGCCCGGTCTGGCTACCGCCTCTGCTGCCTCGATCCCGATGGCCAGGTACAGTATTTCCCCTGTCCGCCAGAGCAGCTTTCCACCATCAGCCTGGCGATTGCCCGCCACCAAAAACTGCGGCAGCTGATCGACCACAAGCGGTTTCTAGAGGCTAAACTCAAGCGCACCGTCGATGTGATGACCAGCGGCCGCGATACCCTAGGCATTGCTCCGACCTGTAGCTCGGAGTCGGAGGTGGTGGGGGAGTAGACTATCGCTTACCAGCCCCAGGTGCCGGGGTCGCCTTTGAAGGGGCCAACAATGTCTGAGGTGATCCAGCCGCCATAGAAATCGCCGGGCTGAGACTGCACCAGTTCGTCGTCTACGTAGCAGGCTTCCATGCGGCTGGGGTAGACGGCAATGTAGTTGGCAATCGGCTCAAACGCCTCTGTCGGTTGGGGGTAGGCCCAGGCGGCCTGCTCGGCGGTGCGATCGCCTACCGCAATGGTGAAGTAGGTGGCGGCTCCCTTCCACTCGCACAGGGTCGAGCGCGGCACCGGCTGAAAATACTGCATCTGCACATCCTCTGGGGGAATGTAGTAGGTGGGCGGGTGGCTCGTCTCCAGCACCCGCTTGGCCCGCTGAGAATCGGCAATCACTACACCGTTAAACAAAATGCGAATCCGCCGAGTCGAGTCTTCTAGGCGCGGTGGCCGGGGGTAGTCCCACACAGATTCTTGGCCAGGGCCAGGGGTAGGACGGTTGGCAGGGGTAAACATAGCGTGGCGTCTGCGAAAAATTAGTTGTCAATTCTAGTCGTGGGAAGATCGCTGTAGGGTGGGCACTGCCCACCATGGGGCGGTGAGCGGCAACCCTCAAGGCACTGCCCACCACGGGGAAAACTGTGGGCAACAACCCTCAAGCCCCAATTTTAACCGGGTGTCCCATCTGACCGGGTAAAAAACTCAACATTGGCTAAGCTAAGGTCACTCCCCTTAGCCCCATGGCCCCATGCCCCATCTGCAACAGACCTGGGATAACCGATCCTTCTATCAGGGTAGTGACGACCCCGAGATCACCGTTACAGTAAACTGTCTCAAAGCTGACATCAAAGCCCTTGCCGACCTCTGCACCCCTTTCGTAGAGCCGATTGAGGCCGCAGCGCCCATACCAGCGGCCCAGGTTGATCGCTGGCTGGCCCACGTCAGAGCCGCGCACCAGCGGCGCACCGAAACCTATAACCGCCTGGGCAACCTCCGCACCTTTATCTCGTCGGTGCTCAGCGTTGACTCGCGCGACCCTAGAGCCAGCGAGTGGAAACCCACCCTTCAACAGCTCGGGGCCGAAATTAGCCAGGCCACCAAGGCCCTAGATATTTTTCTGCTGCGGGCCGACGATAACTTCATTCAGGCCCTAGTCGCCGACCCGGTGCTCGAAGAGCTGCGGTTTTCGCTACAGCACCAGCGCCAGCTGCAAGACCAGCTGCTCAGCCTGGCCGAAGAACAGCTGATCACCGGCCTGGCGGTCAACGGTCTCCAGGGCTGGGGCAACCTCTACAGTGAGCTGGCGGGCAAGGGGCAGTGCACCGTCCAGGGCAACTCCATGGGGTTGGCCAAGGCGTTTAATCTGCTGAGTTCCCCCGATCGAGCCATTCGATCTGAGGCTTGGCACGGCATCAAGACCACCTGGGAGGGCCAGGCTGATACCGTAGCGGCCATTCTCAACGCCATCAACGGCTGGCGGCTGGAAGAAACCAAACAGCGATCGCACCACCGCCGCCTGCACTACCTCGACAAAAGCTGCCACCAAAGCCGCATTGACCGCGCCACCCTCGACGCCATGATGGAGGCCACCTACCAGCGGCGTAACCTGGGCCAGCGGGCCTTGGTGGCCATGGGCAAGGTGCTCAACATTTCAACTATGGAGCCTTGGGATCTGTTTGCGCCGCCCCCGACGGGGGGGCAGGCCGAGGGCCAGGGCGAGAGGGTTGCCTTTGAGCAGGCCGTTGATTTAGTCGCCCAGGCCTTTCGCCAGTTCAACCCGGCTATGGGTGACTTTGCGGTGATGATGGCCGAAAAGGGCTGGATTGACGCCCAGCCCACCCCCAACCGGGCCACCGGAGCCTACTGCACCAGCTTTGCCGAACCCAAAGAACCGCGCATCTTTATGACCTTTGAGGGCAGCATGAACAACGTGCTGACCCTGGCCCACGAACTGGGCCACGCCTGGCACAACTGGGTGATGGCCGACCTGACCCGCTACAAAACCTTTTACCCCATGACCCTGGCCGAGACCGCCAGCATTTTTGGCGAAACCCTGGTGCGCGACGCCCTGTTTGAGCAGGCCAGCACCCCGGAGCAAAAACTCAAAATTGCCTGGGAAGAAGGGGCGGCGGCGGCAACATTTTTGCTCAATATTCCAGCCCGGTTTACCTTTGAGCAAAAGCTGGTGGAGGCTCGCCAGCAGGGCTTTGTGATTGCCGACACCCTCAAGACCATGATGGCCGACAGCTGGCAGCACTGGTACGAAGACAGCCTGGGCAGCTATGACGAGATGTTTTGGGCCAGCAAGCTGCACTTCTCGATCGCCGGGCTGGGGTTTTACAACTACCCCTACCTGTTTGGCTATTTGTTTAGCCTGGGCATCTATGCCCAAAAAGACCGCCAGGGCAGCGCGTTTAACCACCTCTATACCAGTCTGCTGCGCGATACCGGCACCATGACAGCAGAAGCTGTGGTGCAGCACCACCTTCAGCAAGATATTCGCCAGCCAGAATTTTGGCAGGCGAGTTTGGATATCGTCGATCGCGCCGTCAGCCGATTAGAAAGCCTGGTAACGTGCCAGTAGCAGGGCAAACGCCGTTTGCCCCTACTCGCCCAGCGACTCACCCACCTACTGCCCCTGCCACTGACGGATCGCCTCTTGAGCCTGGTCATAGGCGCTGGTGCCGGGGGGCACCAGATCAGCCGCTGCGATCGCACCGGGGATCTGATCGGCGGCGGCCCGGGTGCGGGCGATCGCTAAAATATCTCGGCTCCACTGATCGATGCGCTCTTGGGCCACGGGCGACTCGGGGTAGTCAGGGGGAATCTGCTGCGCCAGGGCGATGGCCGATTGAAACGAGGTCGCCTGGTCGGGCTGCAAGAGACCCTGGGCCTCTTGCAGCAGCCGTCGGTTAGCTCGGCGCTGTTCCCACTGCTGAATCTGGCTTTGGGCCTGGCCCCAGGTCTCACCCTGGTCTTCGGGCACTAGCCGGGCCGCATTGATGGCACCCTCCAAATCGCCCGAGGCGGCGCGGCCTAGAGCCAAGTCTAAAATCACCTGGCTCCAGCGGGCGATATCGGCCTGGGCCTGGTCGTAGGCAGAGTCGCCCACGGGCACCTGGCGGGCCTGCTCAATGGCATCGTTAAACAGCGAAGCCGACACCGGCTCAATCAGGCGGCGGGCCTGGTTGAGGGCGACATCGCCCGACTGGGCAACGGTGGCATAGCCGGTTTCGGCCCGATCAACTAAGGCCTGGTAGTCTACCGGACGCTCTTCCTCTGGAATCTGGCTCAGCCAGCTCAGGGCGGCACCAAACTGACGTTGCTCTAGGGCATTTCTAGCCCGCTCTAGGGCCTCGGCCCCGCTGGCCGCTGTCCCCGGAAACAGCGCATCGCCAGTGGCGGGGAGAACTGGATCGGGGGCGGGGGCTAGGGCGGCGGGCGGCTCTGTGGGGGCAGCCGGGGCGGGCGGATCGGGCGTTGAGGTTTGCCCTAGAAAGATATTTTGATTGCGCCACAGCACGCCCACCAGCAGCACCAGCAGCCCCGCCGCCACCAGGCCCCAGCGCTGCCAGGAAATGGTGTCAGCCTCGGAGGTCGAATGAGCTGTCGCCGTGGGGTCGGCGACCTGGGGCAGGGTGGCGGCGGGCAAATCGGTAGCGGCGGGGGCTGCCAAGGGCCACGGTCTAGTGGGTGGTACTGAGCTGGAGTCGGGCTCTGTGCCACCCGCTAAGGTCTCCCCCGCAGGCAGCAGCACCAACGCTGGGTCAACCCGATCGGGGGGAGTAAACTCGGCTGCAGGGGGTAGCGCCAGGGGCATTTGCCCCACTAGGCTAGCGGGCACCAGCAGGGCGTGCTGCTGGCCGGGGGGCACCACCGCTACGGGGTTTTGCACGGGTCGCCAGTGGTGCTGGCACAGCTCGGGCAGGCGATCGCTTAAGTAAGCGATCAGCTGCGCTAGAGTCACACAGCCGTGGAACCGCATGGCCTCGATCAGCGCCTCGGTGAACAGCCCGTGGCGCACCGCCAGGGTTTCTTGGGAGAACTGATCGGGTTGGCAGGAAAGCACTAGAGTGATGGCCAGATCTTCGGCTAGGGCCAGGGTTTGAGCCCCGAGCCCCTGGCCATCGGGGGCCGGGTTGAGCGCACTCTGGGGGCGATTCATGTCGAGCATGACTATAGACTGGCGCTGGTTGCCCTGGGCCAGTTTTTCCAGCATGGTTTTGACTAAAATGCCGGTCTGCTCAATGCGGTTGGGGTCGGCATCGATCGGCAGCAGGTAGTCTTGCCCCTGCCACTGGACGCCGTAGCCGCTAAAGAAAAACCAGACCGTGTCGTCGGGGCCAGCGCGATCGCAGCTCTGGGCCAGCCGCTCTAGCAGCACCGCCTGGGTGGGAGCCGCCGCCCCCTGGTAAACCATGGGCGATACATCGGTCAGCAGCGAACAGCCCTGGGGGGGCAAGCCCACCTCATTGACCAAAAAATCGCGCAGTTCGAGGGCGTCAAACTGGGCGTACATCAGGGGCTGAAGCGATTCATATTGATTGATGCCAACGATCACGGGCCAGTGGCTTGCCATGCCTTGCGAATGCCTCCCGAGGCGTGAGGATAGGGGTTTAAAATTCACCTGCAATAGTAGCGCCTGTGGGGCCAAACGGAAGCCCAGGCAGAAGACTGGGGCCGGGAGCAATGCCTGGCCCCAGTCTGGCGACAATTCTGGGGACAATTCTTTATTGACGATTGCTGGCTCTGTCGCTATGGTTAAGGCACTTTTGGGGCATCCTGCGAGGATGTTTGGAGCAGCAGACCATGAAACCTATGTCTAGTTTAAACCGGCGCGATCGCCAGCCTCCCGCTGCGCCCCTCTGGACAGGTCTAGTGCTGGCGGCGGTGGTGGGCACTAGCGGCGCAGCCCTGCCAGCCCTGGTGATGCCGCCCGCCGCCCAGGCCTATACCTCGCGGGTCAACCTCTACCTCGTGCGCGAACGGGGCGAAAGCTTTACAACCCTGGTGCAGCGCTCTGAGATCATTGCCCGCGCTGCGGTGCAGCGCAGCTTTGATGCCGATGTGCTGATGACCGATGTGATTGTCACCGTGATTGGCGACAACCAGGGCATCTCGGTACCCATTTTGACAGTATCCGTTAGCCGACCTGAGTGGCGGCGGCTCCCCGATGTCACCCATTGGGCTCAGTATTTTGAGGCCTCTCGCTATCTGGTGATGGACAATGCCCCAGGCGCTGGGGATAACTAACCAGCCTTCAGCTTGAAAACAAAATTGCGTAGAACCAGGTTCTTGCTATATGCTTGAAAGGTTGTGAACTATTAACGGTTGCTGTCATGGCGGTTCCCAAGAAGAAAACCTCCAAGCAAAAGCGTGACCAGCGTCGCGCTACTTGGAAGCGCACTGGCGCACTACAGGCTCAGAAAGCCCTATCCCTCGGTAAGTCGGTACTCACCGGGCGGTCTACTAGCTTTGTCTATCCCACCGATGAAGACGACGAAGATGAAGATTAAGGTCATTTTTGGCCATTAATCCTAAGCCGTTCACTGGGCTCAGGTTACACGGCTTGAAATTTTGAGTTCTAACCCCTGTTTCCAAAGCAGATGCAACGGAGGCAGGGGTTTGTGACGTGGAATACTACATTTTGTAAGCAGGCTAGAGACTTTATTCGGCCTCTTGAGTTAGCTTGGCGGCAGATCTCCGCTTTTTGCCAACATCTATCTCAAGTTAGAAAAATGAATCAACTCGACTCAAATCCAGAATCTCGCATGTGGGCAATGCTGTCTCACATCAGTGCTTTGTCTGGTTTTATTATCCCCTTTGGCAGTATTCTCGGCCCGCTAATCATTTGGTTGATTAAGCGCGATGAAATGTTGTTTGTCAACGACCAGGCCAAGGAAGCGCTCAACTTCAACATTTCCATGACCATCTACGCGTTGGTGGCAGGAGTGTTAGTTTTTGTCGCCATTGGCCTTGTGCTGCTGCCTGTGGTGCTAATTGCCTGGCTGGTGCTGGCAATTTTAGCGGCGGTCAAGGCCAATGAAGGCGTTGCCTACCGCTACCCCCTCACCCTGCGGTTGGTTAAGTAAACCCTTGATCGCCTCAACATGGAGGGTTGTGCGGTCCAGGGTTTGAAGACTGCCGTGAACCGTACACCTTGAACCTTGCCCCCCTCAATTGATGACTTGGCTTGGCAAACGTCTAGATAGCTAGATAAACGGACGAACCTCGGGAGCCAGGGGCGATCGTGGCCTTGGTGGGGGCGCTTGCTCAACTGGGCTGGGCTCAGCAGCATCGGTGCCAGGGTCTGGCTCTAGATCAAAATCCTCTTGCTGTGACCTGGGCAGGGTGAGGTTAGGTGTGGCAGCCTCAGGTTCTATCAAATCGGGGGCTAGTGGCTCAGGCTCGGGCAGAGCCTCTATCTGGATATCATCTGGCTGAATATCTGGCTCGCCTAGGACGGGCGGGTCGGCGGGAGTTTCTGGCAGTGCTAGGTCACCATCCTTATCTTTAACTGGGTTGTCTGTAGTCGGGGTGCTGGGCGGGTCAGCAGTTTCGTCTGCGGTTTTGGGTTGGTCGGCTTCTGGTGCGATCGCATCCCTGTCTTCAGGCAAAATTTCTAGATCTTTGGGCGCTAAGGGCGCTGGAGCCTCGGCATCTGGGGGCGACTCGGGCTGCAAAAATGGATTGGGCTGGATGGCGGCGTCGCGCTCCGCCGGGGTGAGGCTATCGGGTACGGGCGGTTCTGCCGGAGCTATTTCTGTCGATGGCGCTGTCAAGGCTGGCGCAGGCTGAGGCGGTGCTTTGAGCGCCGGGGCCTCGGGCTGGGCTGCTGCTCCCTCAGCCTCGGTAGGCTGAGATGCAGGCGTTTCCGGTGCATTGTCCTCCGATGGTGGAACGGCGGTTTCTGGCAAGACCTCTGGCAAGACCTCTGGCTCAGTTTCTGGCAAGACCTCTGGCTCTGGGGGGGCGGGGGGCACGTAGGTGGGGTCGATGATGCCGGCCACCTCTTTAATGTCTAATTCGCCACGCACCAGACGAGAGAGGCTGTCAGTGCCGCCGGGCTGGTAGTCAATGATGCGGATGGTGTTGTTAAAGCGATTGTCGATGGGGTTACCCGCTTCGTCGATTAGCTCCAGCTGCACCCAGTTGCGGCCTGGCTTAAAGCCCTTTAGCCAAATCGGCTGCCACTGGTCAAACACAAAGCTCTGGTCGTTAACGGTGCAGCGAATGCGCCAGTCGTGGAGGTCGTCGTTGGCCTCGGCCTGGGCACTCATGTGCAGGGGCGCGTTGGTGAGGTAAAAGTCGAGCATGATCGGCTCGGCCCCGTAGCTGCTCTGGGGGCGGCTGTAGGTGAGCAGCGGGGTGTTGGCGTCTAGCTCGTTTTGGGGGGTGGGGGCGACCACGTGAAAGGTGCGCTGGTCAAAGGCTCCCTGGTTTTTGAAGCTCTCGTGCCAGGGCCGCGAGGCAAACACGCGCAGGGTGTGGGTGCCGGGGGCCAGATTCTCAAAGGTGATCGGCTCTGAGAGGTCGTAGATGGCGCGGTAGGGTTCGTTGTCGAGAAACAGGTGCAGGTGGGGGCCGAGCTGATAGGTCTCGTCTTTAAACAGCGGCAGGCCACGCACCTGGAGCCGCACGGTGACGGCGGTGTCGCTGAGCACTTCGCCGGGGCGGGGGCTGAGCAAGCGCACCTGGGGGGTATAGGCGTCGATGATTTGCTTCAGGCTTTCAAGGGTTTCAGGGGGAGAAACCTCGGCAATTTGCCCGGTGAGGCGGTTGGGCTGGGGGGTGGGCTCTGAGATCAGCTCGGTGGGCTGGGTGGGCTTGGCGCAGCTGGCGGTGGTGAAGGTGAGCAGTGCGATCGCAACTAGGGCCACAATCCGCCGTCCCAGTGCTGCCATCCTGCGGATTCCCCCATCTGTCGTGCCCATGCCGGTATTCTCCCCGTCTTTGCACTATTAACGATAGGCCACTTTAGGGCGTTTACCGCGATCGCCACACAGCTTTTTGCTAGCGTAGATTTGCTGAGCTACACTGGCTCGACGGCAATCTCTGGAAGGGTTAACGCGATGCGGACAAAACAGGTTGTCATACTAACGCTGTCTCTGGTTATGGGCCTGACCGCAGGCGCAGCGGCCGCCACTGCGTTTTACTGGCACCGGGCCACGGCGCTGCCCACCTGGTACAACACCAGCGGGGCCAATACCGCCGTCGCCGACGTGAGCACGGGCGGCAACCTGCTAGGGTCCAAGCTGGCCAGCGGCCAGGGGGTGCGCTTTGGCGACAACAACCGGGTTGAGATTTCGCTCACCGAGGCTGAATTGACTCAGCTGTTGGCCGAGGGCATTGCCCAAACCCCCCAGGCGGCGGCGTTTTTGCCCGCCGCCCGGAGCCTCAATACCACGATTACTGGCGATCGCGTCTCTGGAGGCATGGTCGTCAACCCCGCCGATATTCCCACCCAAAACCTGCCGCCCCAGGCCCGCCAGGCGTTAGAGACTGCCTTTAGCACGATCCCGATGCTGGGCGATCGCCCCCTCTACATCGGCATCGAGGGCAGCCCCCAGGTCAGCAATGGCCGCCTGGTGCTGGGCAACGATACCCGGGTGCAGATTGGCCGGGTGAATTTATCCCTTGAGGATGTCTCGCGGCTCACGGGCATCAGCCCGGCCCAGCTGAATGAGCGCATCAACCTGGCCCTGCCCCAGGCGGGCCTCACCCTCGACGGGCTAGAGTTTATCAACGGCGAAGCGGTACTGCGGGGCGTTACCCAGTAGGGGCCAATCAATAGGCCGTGCCGTCTTTGTGACAGAACACCCATTCGCCATCTACAAGCTGGGCGGTGATGTCGTCGTCAGGATAGGTCACCTGATCGCCGGGAGTTCTGTCCCCCACGTCCAGATAGACGACTTCTGTATCGGTTTCATTCACCAGGCGATGGGCGTTGCCTGAGCCTGCCTTGAAGCCAGCGCACATGCCGGGTTCAAGTGTCGTGCGGCCAGCATCGGTGTACAGAGTGGGATGGCCAACGACTACATAGATAAATTCATCCTGCTGACTATGAGCGTGGCGCAGGGCCGACACCGCCTGCGGCGCTAGGGTGGTGAGGTTGACACCAAAGTTTGAGAGGCCAAATAGGTCACCGAGGGGGCGCTTGATGCGGCCCGCCATCTGGGCGGCGAAGGGTGCGGGATAGTTGGAGGGCTTGGTTCTGGGTGGGGCCTGGGCGGCTGCGATCGCGGGGGTCATGCGCTCTGTAGAAAAATGTGCTGATTCTGCAAAATTTGCTTGGCAAATGAAAGCTTTGACCGCAGATCTGCATCTGCCAAGGTTTCTAAAAAGCTCAGAAATTCCACTTGTTGGCCAGGGCTTTTAAAGGGAAGTGCCTTGGTGGCTAAGTTGGGCAAATTTGCCCTAACTCGCAGTACTTCGACCCCAACTACCTGATTCGCAGCGTCATAGTCATACACCACATCAGCTTCAATCGATGCCGAGTCTGTCACCTCACCATCGAGGAGCCGCAGATACAGGGCATCCGCCTCTGAGTCGAATTGGATCTTCATAGTCTGCCTCGCGATGGGTGAAAAGAAACCGGGGTTCTAGCGGGGTGTTTGCCCCGGCCCAAGGGCTGGGCCGAGAAACCCGGTTTCTGGGCTCGGGTCTATTCGTAGAGCCAGCCCTTAGCGGCGGATTCCCAGCTGACCAGTTCGCTCTCGGTAAACCACAGGGCGATCTCGGTCTGGGCAGTCTCGGGGGCGTCGGAGCCGTGGATGATATTGCGGCCCACGGTCACGCCCAGGTCGCCGCGAATGGTGCCGGGGTCAGCCTCTAGGGGCTTGGTTGCGCCGATGATTTTGCGGGCCGAGGCGATCACGCCCTCGCCTTCCCACACCATGGCCACCACCGGGCCAGAGGTGATAAAGTCAACCAGGCCAGCAAAGAAGGGCCGCTCGCGGTGCACGTCGTAGTGCTTCTCCGCCAGCTCGCGGGAGACAGCCATCAACTTCATGCCCACGAGGGTGAAGCCCTTGGTTTCAAACCGACCGATGATGTTGCTGACCAGGCCGCGCTGCACGCCGTCGGGCTTGATCATCAAAAAAGTGCGTTCCATAGATACCTGTTCCTAATACTGGGTGAAAGAATTGGTTCCGAAAGGGTCTGCGGTAAAAGACCTTCACCATGGTCAGAAACGGCGGCCACTTTGTAAAGGATTTAGCCAAAGATTTATGGTTTGGGGATAACCGTCCCCTGAGCGGAGTCGAAGGGGACGGTTATGGGGACTTAGGCACAGGCCAATAGCGATCGCCCGCCCCATCGTACCGCCAGCCACAGCCATCGGGGTCGCGCTGGCGGCTCCAGCCAGAAAACGTAGCCCTGGTGCGGTAGAGCATCAGCTCAGCCTCGGAGCAGCCCAGTCGCTGGGCCAGGTCGGCGGCGGTGAGGCAGAGGGCGATGGCCAAGGGCCGGTCTCTGACCAACGCAGCGGCCTGGGGATCTACCGCCGTCTGGCTCCGGGATCGAAAGGTGTAGAGCACGTCGCCGGCGGCGGTGGGTTCAAAGTCGCCCCAAAAGTCTTTGGCCCGCTGGTCGAGAAACTGGCGGGCCTCGCCGCCGGGGATCTGGGCTGCGATCGCAAAGTCGAGCACGCTAATGCGCCCCTGCTGAGCGGCAATCTGGGCGTAAAATATCTGGTGCAGCGTCTGCTCGTGGGCCCGCCGCCGCTGCCACCCCCAGAACGCCGCCCCCGCCAGACCACCCACCACCAGCCAGGGCAGCAGCAGCCAAACCAGCAGCACCGCTAAACCGGCGACTGCGGCCAGTCCCAGAGCCACTTTCAGGCGATAGTCAAGCCCCGCACCGGGGCGATGGAAAGTCCGCAGAGGCATATATTCTCAGAGTGAACCGCTTGCGTACATTGTTTTCTATGCTGCCACAGCCGCCATGCTAACCTTTGCCACCCCCGCCGACGAGGCCCAGGCCGCCGAACTGCTCCAGCCCTGCCTGATTCGCGTCGTTGACAACATTCGCAAGCACACCGAAACCCTCGACTGGCGCAGTGAGTATTTAGAACAGGTGCGCTGGCCGGGCACCGCTACCGCCGACCAACGCCAGCAGGTGCGCGACCTGGCGGCCCAGCTGCAAGAGGCCTCCCCAGAGCAGTCAGCGGCGATTCGCCAGCAGCTAGCTCAGCTGCCCACCCCCACCCCCGCCTACGAGCTGAGACTAACCGAGGGTAGCGCCCTGACCGACAACAACCGCACCGCCACCCTAGATGTGTGGGAGCTGTGCTTTGGCGTCTGCTTTAGCGACTATCAGCCCCAGCGGCCCGCCTCGGTTGACCCCACCCTGCTGGCCGACGACGGCGAAATCAACTGGCTGGCCCTCGACGACAAGGCCAAAGCCCTGGTAGAACAGGCCATTGGCCAAGCCATTGATCAGGCTACTGGCTAGTGCTTTGTCAAGCTTTAATTTGTAGGTTTGACGCTGCACTAGGCTGGTCAGCAGATATAGGGCGACTCTTGGGGTGTGTGTCAGGTTTTAGGTGTTGGGTGTCAGGTTCAGGGCGAGGCCCAGGCAGATCCATGCGGCACAATGGGAGAATAGTGTTTCATTAGTTTTTCATTCCAGTCCAGCTCCTGAGCTGGGCTGGGCACATTCCTCGGTTACTCCATGCTTGACCTGCACAGCCACACCACCTTTTCAGACGGCACCCTGACCCCAGCGGCGCTGGTGGCGGCGGCGATCGCAGCGGGGGTTAAGGCGCTGGCCATCACCGACCACGACACCCTAGCGGGGTGGGATGAGGCGATTGCCGCCGCCGGAGACGAGCTAGAAATCGTGCCGGGGGTCGAGCTGAGCACGGTGGAAAACGGGCGATCGCTCCACATTCTCGGGTTTTATCCCCATCGCGCCACCCTAGAACCGCCCCTGGTAGAGCGAATTGCGGGCCGCCACCGCCGCGCCCAGCAAATGGTCGAAAAGCTGGCCGAACTGGGCTTTCCGGTCGAGCTACCCGCCATGCGGGGCCACATGGCCCCCGGTCGGCCCCACATTGCGGCGGCCCTGGTCAAGGCGGGCCATGTGGGGTCAAAACGCGAGGCCTTTGACCGCTGGTTGGGCGACCACGGCCCCGCCTACGTCCAGTACGAAAAATTTTCTGCCGCCGAGGGGATTCAGCTACTGCGCGACTGCGGCGCGGTGCCGGTGTGGGCACACCCCTGCCTGTTTAAGGGGTCTACAGTAACGGCGCTGCTGCCCCAGCTGGTGGAGGCGGGGTTGATGGGGGTTGAGGTCTACCACCCCCACCACAGCCCCAGCGACGTGCGGCGGCTAGAAGACTACTGCCACAGCCACGGGCTGGTGATGACCGGCGGCAGCGACTACCACGGCCCACCCGAGACTCAGACCCCAGGCAAACCTGGGGCCGCCGAGAAACGTCAGGAGAAGCAGGCTGTGGGGCTTAACCAGCTGAATATTTCCCTCGATTTGCTGACTCCGCTGCGGCAAGCCGCAACGACATTGGGGCAAGGTCTCGGCCACCATGGTTGATTGTTGCTTCACCTGGGCTGGGCCGCTGCCTGGGGTTTTGGGCCTCAGCCTCCCGAGCCTAGGGCTGGGGCAGATGACTGACCTATCAGCCCTGACCATCGTGTTTTTAGCCGGGCTGTCGCGGGCGGTGGGGGAGGCGATTGTGCTGTTTGTCAACCAGGTTAAGCCGCTGCGGTTTGTGCTCAGCCTGGTGCTCTCGGCGCTGTTGTTTGTGGCGGTCTACCTGTTTTGGGGGTTGAGTATTTGGGTGGCTAGCCGCTGGCTGCTAGAGCAGTCTGTGCCCTGGCGGGCGATCCGAGACAGCCTCACCCTGAGCTACATTCCGCTGATGTTTAGCTTTTTGGGGGCCATGCCCTACCTGGGGGTGCCGGTGCAGCGGGTGCTGGCCCTGTTTACCCTGCTGCTGCTGGTGGTGAACCTGTCAATTTTGGGCGATCTGTCAGTCACCGAGGCGATTGTCCATGCGGTGCTGGGCTGGCTGGTGTTGCAGGTGGTGCAGCAGACCACCCTGGCCCAGCCGGTGGTCAAGCTGGGGCGCTGGCTGACCAACTGGACGGCGGGGGTCAATCTGGTGCGCGATCGCAGCCAGCTCCAGTCGTTGATTGCCGCCAACCCCCTCGGCCCCGGCGATGGCATTACCCTAGCGCCAGCGGCTTTTACCGCCGATCAGTACCCGCCCGCAGCGCCAGCGATTAAACCCCTATCGCTGCGATCGCGGCGGCTCACCCTGTCATGGATCTATCTGGGCCTGGGCCTGCTGGCGCTGGTGGTGGCCCTCAGCCTAGAGCCCCTACGCACCCTGATCACCACCTGGTATGGCCAAAGCCGCCCGGCCCGCTGGCTGGCCGATTTGATCTGGGTAGGAGCAATCGCCCTGGTGGTCGGAGCCATGCTGGCTCCGCTTGAGGCCTTGGGCTGGTGGGCCGGCTGGTACGGCGATGACGAGTCGCCCCCCGCCCCACCCCCCAGTCCCCCAGGCCATGTTGACCTTGCGGCCAAACGGTTTATCGTCTACCTCGACGGCATCAACCAGGCCACCGCCACCTACCTGCCCACCGTCGCCCGCTACCTCGACCAGCTAGATCAGGTGCTGCCTCCAGACATCATCCTGGTCAAGGGGCTGCTGTCTTACTCGGTGCTCAACCGAGCGCTGACCGAAAACCGCCCCCTGGCCTTTTTTTGGCGCTGGGTCGAAACCCTAACCCAGCGGCTTGGCCCCTGGGTGGGCATGATCATCAACATTCGCAATGTGCTGATTGTGGCAGTGTCGGCTGATCAGCGCTTTGGCCCAATCTACAACCAGGGCATTGCCCAGCGGGTCTATGAAAGCCTGATGCACCACGGCTACCCCGCCGATGGTGGCATTCCCCTCACCCTGATTGGCTACAGCGGCGGCGGGCAGATCGCCATGGGCATCATGCCCTTTCTCAAGCGGGCGCTAGGTGCCCCAGTTGAGGTGATTTCCCTGGCCGGGGTGATCAGCGGCAATAGCCAGGTGCTAGAGGCGGAGCAGCTCTACCACCTGGTGGGGGCCAAAGACCCGGTCGAGCGCCTGGGGCCAATTATGTTTCCGCGCCGCTGGGCGATCGCCCCCCTGAGCTACTGGAACCGGGCCAAGCGCAAGGGCAACATTACCTTCATTCCCCTCGGCCCGGTGGGTCACCAGGTGCCCGGCGGCGTGCTCGACGACCAGGCCTTTTTGCCCGATGGCCGCAGCCACCTGCAACAGACCCTCGATTTTACCCTCGACATTCTGGTGGGCGACCTGCGCGAACACCTAGACCACCAAAAAATCCAGGTGACTCAGCCGGGCAACTACTACCAGTTTCAAAGCGCCCCCTTTAACCACCCCAGCTACTACCGGGTGCAGTCTACCCTGGCCCAGCCCTGGTACCAGCCCGTTGGCCCCTGGGTCGGGCGGCTGGTGCTGCCTGAGCCCGACCAGCGCCCTGACCTAGACGGGGTGTGGCTCGATCTGCTACACGCCCCTGCGGCCTACCAAACCTGGGTCGGGCAGCGAGTTGGGCTGCGTTGGCGGTGCGCCCCCGGCCTCAAAAAGCGCTTTCTAGCCGTCACCCGCGACATTCACTTCAGCACCGATGCCGAGGCCTCCCACCGCGATGGCCTGATATTGCCCTCCCGCCTCAACCACTGGCGGCTGGTGACGCCGCTTGAGTCGCTGGCGGGGGCGCGCCCCGTCGACGACATTCTCGTCAAGCTGCCCGAGCGGGTCAGCGTGGCGGCTGACCCCAGCCCGGCAGGAGCAGCGGCGGCTCTAATGCAACCGTCAACATCCAAAGTTCACAAAGCACTGACCATGACGATTGACCATGAGCCCATCCAAATTGCTGGCGTCTACTACGCCCTGGTGCAGTTTCTTAGGCCCATTGATGAGGCCCTAGAACGCTACCGGGTAGTGCACTACAACCCCACTACCCAGGCCTTTGACGGGCTCGAAGAAACAGTGCGGCTGCCGACGGTGGTGCGCGATCGCGACGGCATCGATGCGGCCACCAACCGAGACCTAGAGCGATCGCCCCTCAATGGCACAGGCTGGTATATCCACGGAGCCCAGGCCCATGACGGTGAGTTTGTCGTGCAGGCGCTGCGGCCCCGCTGTCTGGTTCAGCTGCGGCCCGACCGGGTGATCTCCAGTGCTCGCCAGGGGCGGCAGTACCTGCGCCGCGAGTCGTGGGGCGATTTGGTCCAGAAAAAGGGCACCACCGAGTCAGTGCTGATCGCCCCCAACGCCGCCACCGATCAAGCTGCGATCGCCCAGTGGCGGTTGGGCGATCGGGCACTGCTGGTACATGTCTACGGCGGCATCGGTGGGGCCAAACGCGAACCCGCCGCCAAAGGCCCAGTTTACTTTGGCCACTTTGCCTACGGCATCGCCACGGTGGTGCGTGAGCCCATCGCCCAAGAGCTTCAGTTCGACATTCGCTACCACCAGGTCTACACCCACAATCGGCGTGGGCTGGTGGCAGGCACCCTCGACTGGTCGCTGTACATGGGCGATCGCCAGTGGGGATTTGCGGGCACCCGTCCGGTTTCAGATATTTTGATCAAACTGCCCGCCTATACCGAGCCCTTTGACATTGATGACCGGACTTGGGCCGCGATTGACGACCTGCGCCTAGAGCTAGAGCTGATGACCGCCCGCTACCGCATTGGCGACGGCACTGGCGTCACCTACGTCGGCCCGGCCAACAACTGCGCCCAAGACTCTAACCAAGCCATGTACGCCAGCGCCACCCACCTAGAGGCCGCCCTGGTTGCTCACCGCGCCACCCTAGATACCTGGGAAGCCGAAAACCCTGCCCAAGCCCGGCAGTTTCAGCAGTTGCTCAGTCTACGCCGTAACCTTCAGCAAGAGCTACTGCCCTTAGGCAGCGCCCGAGCCGACTGGGCCGACCAGCAGGCCTCCCTGGGCAGCAACCTGTCAGACTTCCCCCTCAAAACCCTGGGGCGTGGTCTGCTGAGCTGGCGCACGATGCTGCCCCGCAAAGCCAGCGACACCATCACCCAGCTTTGCCTGCGCCACGGTGCCGCCCTGTGGGTGTTGCGCACCAACCAAATCGGCGGCTATGACCCAGACATTGAACCCCTGGCCCCGGCCACCCTGTAAGTCGTTTTTGACGTTGTTTCTGTGAGTTGTCTCAGACAGACCACTCAGTAACGCTCATATAAAGATGAAATAAAAGATATATCGGGAACTTTATGGGTTTCTTACGGATCTGTTATTAAAGAGCTAGTAAATGTACGTAAGCGTCTACGCAGAATTTTTTGGGGTGGCAGACCTTGGCGGTAGCTAAGCTAATCACCTTCCTGGCGTTGCCAGGGGGCTTTTGGGGTGTCACTCCAGGGGCCAGAGAGACAAGGCTCAGGGCTAGCCTAAAGTCTAGACAGAGCCCGGACAAAGCTCAGACAGGGCTCAGACAGGGCTCAGAAATTAGAACAGCTGTTACTGCGGTTATGCCATGCTGAAATTCAGCAAATTTTCTCGCTCAAGTTACGGTTCGACGGTCGCCCCAACGATGGGGCTACTGTCGCTGTTGGCCACCCTCTTGCTAGGTTTACCCGCCGCCGCTAGTGTGCCCCTAACTCGAGCAGATGTTGAGGCATTGCGCAACCGGGTTGAGTTTATCCCCCGAGGGCGTAACCCCAGAGCGGCCAGAATCTCAGATTTTTTAGCGGCGGGTGATGCTCTGCGCACGGCCCCCACCGCCCAGGCCGATCTGCGCTTCAACGATGGTTCTCTGGCTCGAGTCGGGGAGCGTGCCACCTTCCGGTTTGTGCCCAACACCCGTAACTTTCGCCTGACCAACGGCACCGTGCTGCTGCTGATTCCGCCGGGGCAGGGCCGCACCAATATTCAAACTCCCAGTGCTGTCACCGGCATTCAGGGGTCGGCGGTAGTAGTGCGATATATTCCAGAGAGCGATCTCACCCTGGTCATGGCGCTGACCAATAACCCCGCCGGACCGATGACTATTACCACCAACGGCTGTGGCGCTGGCGAGGCTGACTGCGTTGCCAATGAATATGCTCTCTACGGAGGGCAAATGGCTCTGATTCAGAACAATCAGGTGCAGGTGGTGGAGTTTGACCTGCCGATGTTCTATCAGACCAGTCCCCTAGTGGAGGGGCTAGAGCTAGACAACCCCGAGGCTGAGTCTCCCCTGGGGGCAGCCCTAGAGGCCGTGCGCCAAGAAACCCTAGAAGCCCTAGAGGAACAAAGCACCTTTTCCGAAGAAAGTGTAATTCTCAACCCAGCCGCTATTGGTCTAAATGGAGTTGATCAAGCGGTCAGCGAACAGCCCTGGCTGCTGTCGCCCTCGGGTACTGGGGTGTCGCCGCTATCGCCGCTCAGCGGTATGCTAACCCCGGGCAGTGCTGTGGTGACCACTATTCCTCCCCGGTTGGGGGGCGGGCAGGCTAGACCTGACGCAGAAGACGGTAATACGCCCAGCCTTGGCGGAGCAGGCGGCGTGAACACCCCCAACCCGGTGGTCACGCCAAGACCAGAACCAACGCCAGTGCCAACCCTGCCCAACCCAGAGACTGGCTTTGGCCCTACCCCCGAGCCCGAACCGCCTGGCAATGTAGTCGCTCCGGTGCCGGATCCGATGCCAATTCAACCTCCGGTGGGCGGGCCTCCTGGTGGCGGGCCTCCGGTGGGCGGGCCTCCTGGTGGCGGGCCTCCCGGCGGTGAGGCTACGTCGCCATTGCCGCCGCCGTTTCAAGAGAACTCACCTGTGCCGGCCAATCCTCCTGCTCAGCCGCCGCCGTTCTTTCCGCCCGGAAAATGATGCTACCCGCTCGATCAAGCTAAGGGGCTTGGGCTAGATAGACCAGGCTCAGCGGGGTTGATTATGCTGTTGATAGGCCAGGGCCTGGCTGTCGTTGGTGTGGTCTGATACATCAAGGTCAGCTTGTTTTAGGCTAAACGTGGCCATTACCGACAGTGCTAATCCATGCTGAGTCAGATCAAATCTATTGTTGAAGCGATTTCACCTCGCCTGATTGAAATCCGCCGCCATCTCCACAGCCATCCTGAACTCAGCGGCCAAGAGTATAAAACTGCTGCCTACGTAGCGGGGGTGCTTTCGTCCTGCGGGCTGCGGGTGCAGGAGCTGGTGGGCAAAACTGGGGTGGTGGCCGAGCTGGCGGGCGATCGCGACTCGAGAATTTTGGCCATTCGCGCCGATATGGATGGTCTGCCTATTGCTGAACGGGTCGATTTACCCTTCGCCTCAACCCAGCTGGGCATCATGCATGCCTGCGGCCACGATTTGCACACCACGGTGGGGCTGGGCACGGCCATGGTGCTGTCCCAGCTCGGTGTCACCCTGCCGGGCACCATTCGGTTTTTGTTTCAGCCCGCCGAAGAGACGGCCCAGGGTGCCCGCTGGATGATCGAAGACGGGGTGATGGCCGGGGTATCGGCAATTTTAGGGCTGCACGCCTACCCCTCGGTAACGGCGCGGGCGATCGGTGTGCGCTACGGAGCGCTGACCGCCGCCGCCGATGACCTCGAAATTATTATTGTGGGAGAGTCGGGCCACGGGGCGCGGCCCCACGAGGCAATCGATGCGATCTGGATTGCCTCCCAGGTGGTTACGTCGCTACAGCAGGCGATCAGCCGCACCCAAAACCCGCTGCACCCAATTGTGCTCACCATTGGCCAAATTCAGGGCGGGCGCGCCCCCAATGTGATTGCCGACACGGTGAAGCTGCTGGGTACGGTGCGATCGCTCCACCCTGACACCCGCAACCACCTACCCCAGTGGATTGAGTCAATTGTGGCGGGGGTTTGCCAACCCTACGGGGCCAAGTATGAAGTCAACTACCGCCGGGGGGTGCCCTCGGTGCTCAATGACCCTACCCTGACCGAGCTCACCGCCCGCTGCGCCAGCGAAGCCCTGGGCAGCGAACACCTGCAAATCATCCACGAGCCGTCCCTGGGGGCCGAAGATTTTTCGCTCTACCTAGAGCACGCGCCGGGCACCATGTTTCGCCTGGGGGTGGGCTTTACCGATCGCGCCGTCAACTACCCCCTGCACCATCCCAAATTTGAGGTCGACGAATCTGCGATCGCAGCCGGGGTGCTGACCATGGCCTACGCCAGCTACCGCTACTGGCAGCTCGCCCCCCCCGGGCCGCTCTAGGGCCAGCCTTACCCCGAGGCCAAAACTCCGATAGACTAATTCATTTGACTGCTACGCCCGGAGGATAACCCTTGTCAACGCCGATTCCCATCTACCTGGTCAATCAGACCGACCTCGCCAAGCACCACCCCGACAGCCAGACCTGGGCCACCGCCACCGGGTTTAAGGGCGACCCCAACAGTCACTGTCTGGTGCCCGGAGCGGGCGGCACCCTGGCCAAGGTGCTGGTGGGTAAGCCAAAGGTGATTGACACCTGGGCCCTGGGCCATTTGCCCAAAGCGTTGCCCCCCCAGACCTATAGCCTGGGCGATGATTGGCCTGCCGAGACGGCCACCAAGCTGTGGCTGGGCTGGTGCCTGGGCAGCTACAGTTTTACCCAGTACAAGCGCCCCAGCCTGGCCCCCACCGCCAAGCTGATCAGGCCCGAGGGGGCCGACTACGACTATGTCACCACCACCACGGCGGCCACCAGTCTAGTGCGCGACCTGGTCACCACCCCCGCTGGCGACATGGGGCCAGAGCAGCTCGAAGTGGCGGCCCAGGCGCTGTGCGATCGCCACGCCGCCAGCCTCACCGTCACCGCTGGCGACGACCTACTCAGCCAAAACTATCCCCTGATCCACGCCGTGGGTCGTGCCTACACCCAGACCCCCCGGCTAATTGATATCACCTGGGGCGACCCGGCGAGCCCCCGCATCACCCTGGTGGGCAAAGGCGTCTGCTTTGACACTGGCGGCCTCGACATTAAGCCCGCCGCCGGCATGAAGCTGATGAAAAAAGACATGGGCGGGGCCGCCAACGTGCTCGGTGTGGCCGAGATGGTCATGGGTCTACGGCTGCCGGTGCGCCTGCGGGTGCTGATTCCAGCGGTGGAAAACAGCATTGCCGCCAATGCCCTGCACCCCCTCGACGTGGTGCCCTCTCGTCGGGGGCTGACCGTAGAGGTGGGCAACACCGATGCCGAAGGCCGTCTGGTGCTGGCCGATGCCCTCTGGGAAGCCGTCTGCGAAGAACCCGCCCCCCAGCTAGTGATTGATTTTGCCACCCTCACCGGGGCTGCCCGCATTGCCCTAGGCACCGAGCTACCCGCCTGCTTTAGCAATCGCCCCGATCTGGCCAGTGCTCTGCTCGCCTGTGGCCTAGCGGTGGATGACCCCCTGTGGCAGCTACCCCTGCACCAGCCCTATCGAACCATGCTCGACAGCTCCGTCGCCGACCTTTCCAACATCTCTAACAACTCCTACGGGGGTTCGATTACCGCCGCCCTGTTTTTGCAGGAGTTTACCCGGCCTGAGATTCCCTGGATCCATCTAGATCTGATGGCCTGGAACCTGCGCACCCTGCCCGGCCGCCCCGAGGGCGGCGAGGCCATGGGGATGCGGGCGGTGTTTGAGCTGATCCGGCAGCAGGTGGCAGGATCAGGGGTGGATGGGTGAGAAATCGGGGGCAGCCAAGCAGGATTTCGGATCAGTGCCCGACCAACGAGTCGTTCTACCGTCGGGGCAAACGGTTGTTTGCCCAATCCAGGGACGTTCTTTGGAGAAAATTGCCTAACCCGAACCGCCCCAGCCAAAAGCTTTAAAACTCTAGTTTCTCGCGATATAGGCCTTTGATGAGGTTGTCGAGTTGCTCATCGGGGCAGCAGTCGATCAGAATGTAAAAAGCTTCGAGCAGCTTGGCGGCGCTGTCGCCCATCAGCGGGCTAAGGCCCCATACATCCTGTACCCAGTCTTGGGGGTCGGTAGATTCAAAAATCATCCGCTCAAGCAGCTGCTTGGCCTCATCTTTAGAAATGGACATAGGATACGGCAAATAACTGACCTGGCCCATCTTAGCCATAATCTAGCCCCGGCTGAGGCTGGCCCCAGGTCAAGGCCGCTAAATGGGCCGAGCTAAGGGTCAGGGTGCCTGCTAGCTGCCAACGACCGACTCAACCTTGGCGACTTCTGCCTCAGCCTTGGCGGCGGCGGGGGCTTCGGTTACCTCAGGCTCGCGGTGGCTAAATACCAGCTTGCTATCTTCAAAGTCAGCGACGATGGTGGTTCCCTGGGCAAAGGTGGTCTCTAAGATTTTGGTGGCGATCGGGTTTTCGAGCAGCCGCTGGATTGCCCGCTTTAGGGGGCGCGCCCCATAGACCGGGTCGTAGCCGCTCTCGGCGATAAAGTCGATCGCCCGATCGCCGATCTCTAGGCCAATGGTCTGGTCGGCGAGACGGCGCTGCACCCGGCGAATTTGCAGGGCGACAATCTTGCGCAGCTCGCTCTTGCGCAGCGAGTGGAACAAAATTAAATCATCGACCCGGTTGAGAAACTCAGGGCGAAACTGCTTTTGTAGCGCCTTGAGCACCTGGGTGCGCATTTCATCATAGCGGTCGTCGTCGCCCGCCAGCTCCAAAATGTGGTCGCTGCCCAGGTTGCTGGTCATGATCACCACAGTGTTGCGAAAGTCGACCCGGTGCCCCTGGGAGTCGGTGATGCGGCCATCGTCGAGCACCTGTAAGAGAATATTGAACACATCGGGGTGGGCTTTTTCGACCTCGTCGAGCAGCACCACCGAGTAGGGGTGGCGGCGCACCGCCTCCGAGAGCTGGCCGCCGTCTTCGTAGCCGACGTAGCCGGGGGGTGCCCCCACCAGCCGCGACACGGCGTTTTTCTCCATGTACTCCGACATGTCGATGCGAATCAGAGCATCCTCGGTGTCGAAGAGAAACTCCGCCAGGGCGCGGGCCAGCTCGGTCTTGCCCACCCCCGTTGGCCCCATAAATAGGAATGAACCGAGGGGGCGGCCCTGATCGTTCATACCGGCGCGGGCGCGGCGAATGGCGGCGGCGACGGCCTCGACCGCTTCCTCTTGGCCAATTACCCGTTCGTGCAGATGACCTTCGAGCTGTAGCAGCTTTTGTCGCTCCGACTCCATCAGTCGATTGACCGGAATGCCCGTCCACTTGGCGACGATTTCGGCAATGTCGGCCTCGGTGACCTGCTCGCGCAGCAGGGTGTTGCCCTGGGCCTGCAATTCGATCAGCTGGGCCTCTAGGGTTTCGCGATCGCGCTGCACTGTCTCTAAACTGTCGTACTTGAGCTTGGCGGCCCGGTTGAGATCGTAGGCGCGCTCGGCCTGCTCAATCTGCAGACGAATCTGGTCTTCTTCTTCTTTGAGGGCGTTGATGGCGTCAAGGGCCTGCTTTTCGCCCTGCCACTGGTCGCTAAACACCGACTGCTTGGCCTGGAGTTCGGCAATTTCTTGCTCAATGCGGCCCAGGCGGGCGAGGGAAGCCTTAGTCGCCGAGCCATTTTCGGCTTCGAGGGAGAGCTTTTCCATCTCCAGCTGCATCAGGCGACGCTCAATGCTCTCCAGTTCCTCGGGCTTAGAGGTGATCTCCATCTTGAGCTTGGCGGCGGCTTCGTCTACCAGGTCAATGGCCTTGTCGGGTAAAAAGCGATCGGCGATGTAGCGGTCAGACAGCACCGCCGCCGCCACCAGGGCGCTGTCGGCAATATCCACCCCGTGGTATGACTCGTAGCGCTTTTTCAGCCCCCGCAGGATCGAAATCGTGTCTTCGGCGCTGGGCTGACCCACGTACACCTGCTGAAAGCGGCGTTCGAGGGCGGCATCTTTTTCGATGTGTTTGCGGTACTCATCGAGGGTGGTCGCGCCAATGCAGCGCAGCTCACCCCGCGCCAGCATGGGCTTGAGCAGGTTGCTGGCATCCATGGTGCCCTGGCCAGCCCCGGCCCCGACCACGGTGTGCAGCTCGTCAATAAACAGCACCACCTGCCCGGCAGAGTCAGTGACTTCGCGCAGCACCTGCCGCAGCCGCTCTTCAAACTCGCCGCGAAACTTGGCCCCGGCAATCAGCCCGCCAATATCGAGGGAAATCAGGGTGCGGCCCTTGAGCGACTCGGGCACCTCACCGTTGATAATCCGCTGGGCTAGGGCTTCTGCGATCGCAGTTTTGCCCACCCCCGGCTCGCCGATCACCACCGGGTTATTTTTGGTGCGCCGCGACAGCACCTGAATCACCCGCCGAATCTCGTCATCGCGACCAATCACCGGATCGAGCTTGCCGTCGCGGGCCAGCTGGGTGAGGTCAATGCCAAACTTTTCGAGGGCGTCGTACTGCGACTCAGGGTTTTGGTCGGTGACCTTTTGGCTGCCGCGCACCGCCTGCACCGCCGCCATCAGTTCTGGCCCTTCGACGTTAAAACCGCGCAGCAATCGGCGGCCAATGCGCTCGTCTTCCTGAAAGCCCAGCAGCAGGTGCTCGACCGAAATGAACTTGTCTTTGAGGGTCTGCCGCGCCGCCTCGGCCTGATCGAGCATGCGGTCGAGGTTCTGGCCCAGGTAAAGGTTGCTGTCGAGGCCGGGGCGCACCCGCGCCTGGCGCTGGGCAAAGGTCTCTAGCTCGTCGAGAATCAGGTCGCTATCGAGGTTGGCCTTGGTCAATACTTTGTGGGCCAGCCCGTCTTCTTCTTGGTCGAGCATGGCAATGATCACATGCTCAACCTCCATATACTGATGTTTGCAGCGGCGAGCCACATCCTGGGCTTCGACAATGGCATCCCAGGCTTTAGCGGTAAACTTATCCGGGTCGGTTGGCTGCATAATCTCCGGGGGCGGGCCAGCGTAAACTTTGCTTTTTGTAACGGTTGGACATTCAGTATATCAGCTGGGCGCTGGGCCTGGCTTGCCCCCGCTGATAGAGGGCAGGCCCAGCACAGCCGGGATTGAAGACAGCATAGGGCAGTTGCCCCAAATAAACTGTTACCCACCCACCCACCAGCCCAGCAGCAGCCCGACCATCCCACTGCCACCAATCAGCAGCCCCTGGTGCCGGAGTGAGTAGCCTTGATCGATCAGCTGCCCGTAGGCCAAGGTACCGCGCCCCACCGCTAGCAGCCCCAGCCCCAGCAACCCGGCCATATGCAGGCCAGGCAGATTGACCACGATGCCGCCACCACCATAGGCGTTGCTGCCGTCAAACAGCCAGATCGAGCTGTGCATGGCCACAAAGGCCAGCCCGCTAAACCAGGCGGTGGTCTTCAGGGTTTGACCCCAGCCCCAGCCCAAAATGCTGCCGCCCATGGCCAGCGCCACCCCAATGCCCAGGGCCACAGGCACCGCAAAAATCAGCACCGCCGCCGATAGGCCGAGGGCCACTATTGCCCCCACCAGGCCCACCAGCGGCACAAACCACACCAGCTCCTCTTGCCACAGGCCCAGACTCAGGGGCAGACCCACCAGCAACCACCCTGGCCAAGCCACCTGCTGCATCCTCAGCACCACACCATAGAACAGGTAGCCCAGGGCGAGCAGGGCGAGGGAAATCCACAGTTCTCGCCGATCAAGATCCGACGGCTTGGCCATTGGCCGATCAAAAGCCTGCTGCTGGGGATTAGAGGGTTGTTCTGGCTCTGCCGCAGCTGGGGTCAAAGGGTGGGAATTTTGAACCAGCGGCTCCCCTGACTCCAGCCCGCCATCTGAGGGTAGCAGCGCCATCAGGTCGGGGGGCAATACCGCCCCGTAATAATCCACCTGCTGTAGCTGAACCAGATCAAGCTGGGCGGCGGTCAGATCGGCCCGGCGCAGGGTGGCCCCAGTGAGGTTAGCCCCGGTGAGGTTAGCCCCGGCCAACTTGGCCTTGGTCAAGTTAGCCTGACTCAGGTTGGCCCCCACCAGGGTCGCCCCCGACAGGTTGGCGCGGGATAGATTAATGCCCGACAGCTGGGCCTGAGCCAGATCAGCTCCAGCTAGATCGGCCCAGATAAAGTCTCGTTTGCCCTGGGCATAGCGACGGAGCAGGGTGGGGCCATCCATAAAAGATTGCTCAAATACAGTAAATAATGAGATGACCTAAGGCGACTTCTGGAAAATAGTTTTCCTCATGGTGGGCAGTGCCCGCCCTACAGTTGAGGACGACTTAACTCAATATCGAATGCGGGGGTCAATATAGGCATTCAAAATATCGATGGCAATGCTCATCACCGCCACAATCATGCCAAAAAACACCATGAGCCCCTGCACCACTGGGTAGTCGCGCTGGGAAATCGCTTCGTAGAGCCGGTTGGCCAGCCCCGGCCAGGAAAACGTCACCTCCGTTAGCACCGCGCCCCCGAGCATGGCGGCAAAGGTCAGCCCCAAAATCGTAATCACCGGAATCATGGCATTCTTCAGAGCGTGCACCAGGACAATCCGCCGCTCGGGAATGCCCCGCGCCCGCGCCGCCTCCACGTAGTCGGCGGCCAGAGTTTGCTTGAGGTTGACCCGCACCATGCGCTCAAACACGCCGCTGATCAAAACACCCAGGGTGAGGCTGGGCAGCGCCAGGTGATAGAGGGTGGTGGCGAAGGCCCCAAAATCTAGCGTCAGCAAACTGTCGAGCAGATAGAGCCCGGTCGGCCCCGCTGGGGGCGTAGCCCGTAGCGGGTAGCGAGTACCAATCGGGAACCAGCGCAGCTGCACCGCAAAGATCAGCTGCAAGATCATGCCAAACCAGTACATGGGGATGGCGTAGGTGACGATACCAAACAGCCGCCCGCCCACATCGAGCGACGAGTTGGGCCGCGAGGCGGCCAGGGCACCAACCCCCACCCCCACCACCGTCGCCACAATCATGCCGCACACCGTCAGCTCCACCGTAGCCGGAAAGTGGGCCTGAATAATTTGCCACACTGTTTGCCCCCGAGTGGCCAGGGAGGTGCCCAGATCGAGCCGCAGCAGGTTGCCCAGGTAGTTTAAGTACTGAACAAAGAGGGGCTGATCGAGGCCGAGTTGTATCCTGAGCGCGTCCTTGGCCGCCGCCGGAGCCCGCGCCCCCAGCAGGGCATCTACTGGGTCGCCCGGCGTGGCCCGCAGCAGCAAAAACACCACCGTAGTGATGGTAAAAATCATCAGCGGAGCCAGCAGCAGCCGCGTGAAGATGTAGTAGCGCAGGGCAGCGGAGCGAGAGGACATGGCAGAGTAGGTAGCGATTATTTGACTTTACATACCAGCGATGGGCATTGCGCAGCTCTCCACTAACTTCTGGGTGAAAAGCCAGAGCTTAGTTTTTGCATCTTCTCTAATTGCTGCTTTCAACCTCATCCCAGGCCAAAACATTTTGGGCATCGGTGTCGTAGGCATCGACACCACAATCCAGCTCTTGTTGCTGGGCGTTGGTTAAATCGAGATAGACTTGCTCAGCGGTAATGCTATCCCAAACAGCTTGCATTAGGTAGATTCGATCCGCTAAACAGCCGCTGGGGTTGGGCGGGCAAAGACTGCAAGACCCAAAACACCGTCGGTTACGTTAGTGGCTTTGGAGCTATGGCCGCCAGCGGTGTAATCGTTGTAAGTACAATTTAAGAACGTTGCGGTGCCTCCGATGCAAACCACCACGCTCTATGACCAAGATTTTTACGCCTGGGCTCAGCGTCAGGCTGAACTGTTACGCGCGGGGCAATTGGGGGAACTCGACATCGAAAATCTAATTGAGGAGATCGAATCCTTGGGGCGGCAAGAGCGGCAGGAGTTGCGCAACCAATTGGGGGTGCTGCTGGGGCACCTACTCAAATGGCACTACCAGCCCGAAGCTCGATCTAAGAGCTGGGTCTACACCATTAGAGAGCAGCGTCGGAAAATTCAGCGCCACCTGAAGGAAAACCCGAGCTTGAAACCCTATTTAAGTGAGGCGATTGTCATTGGCTATGAAGACGGTCTGGATCTGGTAGGTCGAGAAACCCCCCTCGATCCTCAACAACTCCCCCAGTCTTGCCCGTTCTCTGAGACAGAGATTTTTGAGTTTCCCATAGACTGGCAACCGAAACTGACTTGATATTAAGGCTCTGCTCTAAACTGAGCCCCGACCGGCCCCGCCTATGTGGGTAACGACTGCTTTGTTGGCTTTCGCTCTACGGTATTTAATGTCAAGGTGGGCCACGGCTGCATTGTGGAGCGGCCCCACCCTGGTAACAACCCAGGAATCTGAGGTTTTGGCCCAAATTGAGCAGTTTTTAGCAGCGCACTCGGGCAACTATGTGCGGCTGCTAGGGATTAACCCCAGGGCAAAGCAACGTCAGTTTGAGCAGGTGATTCAAATACCTGGGTGAGCGATCGGGCAAGACATGGATTTTGGCAACAGGTTTAACTTTCCGGCTGAGCGGCTGCAACTAACCTTTGTAACCCGCTCAAATGTCTCGGCAGTCCGCTCCAGCCGGATTGTTAGCTTGCTTTCGCATACTCTTAGGAACTCATCAGCAAGGTATGTTCCCAAACCTCGATTGACCGGTTAGTCAGAGTTACATGAGGGAAAGCACCTTATAAGCTTGACGATCACAAGACTTTATTGGTAATAAGATGGCCAAAATCTAGTCAAACGCTTACTGGGCAAGGCTTTGAGAGGATTTTAGGCTGATCGCTGAAACCCTTATATATCGGGGCTTCCACAATTTCCAATAAAGTTTACACAATGGATTGCCAAGCCTACGAGCGTACCCAATCAATCCTCTTTAACATCATCGACTTGCAAGCAGCATACCCGAAGTAATATCTAAGCTGGCTTGACGAAAGAACCTCAGCTTACAGCAAGAAGCAATCTGGCTGCTTTATCGGTTGTCGGCAAAATATTGCCTCGGCAATAAATAAAATGCTGTCTGAAATGCTAGCTCAATAGCCGTTTAGGGCATTTTGAGCATTTAGCCTTGCATTAACAACAGTTGCCGAGGCAATATGAATTTGAATTTAGCAGCCAGGCTGGTTCAGTAAGACCTTTAGATCGCCGAAACCGCTATCTGAAGTCCTCCGCACACCACATCAGCAACCGCCATAACCACAATTGCTGCCACCTTGACTTCAGCCTCAGAGTTGACCGCCACCGTATAGCCTAATCGAGCAAGGTCGGATACGACATTACTGGTCTCGTCCACGATCGCAATACTTCGAGAACGACCAGCAGGTTTCTCAGACAACTCATAGAAGTGCCAGCAAGAGCAAAACAAGGCAGGTATGACGAGCACACCATCGACGATCGCACCAACGCCTCGCCCGTCAGCCACACTAAGACCCTTAAGTTTAGGCTTTCCTGCAAAATAGGATTGTGCGGGACCAGAAAAAATGACTTTAGCAAGAAGCCGAACTGCAACTGTGCCACGATTAACCCACTGAACAGCGGTTTGCTGGATCGGATCGAAGGGTACGAGTAAGTTGGCCAAGCCTTGACCACAAGCACCGACGATTGCAGCAGCAGCAGATGGAATAGCAAACGGATTCTCTCCGGTTTCTTCAGCTGCTTCTGCGGAATCCAAAACTGCAGACAGGAGTCCACATATTCCCGATACGGCATGTCCAACGACGAAAACTGCACTAGAAATAGCTGGCGACAGCTCAATCGGTCCCTCTGCTGACGCTGATGGTGATACGCCTGATAGGTTAGATGCACCAGACATAGATGCTTCCATAGCGAGGGGAGTTGAACCAGAATACATACTCGATATAGGTGGTACAGGGTTAGCCGAATCAGGCATCGGTGCCGCTAATGCCTGGGGAGTTGGACCAGAATGTATACTCGATATAGGTGGTACAGGGTTAGCCGAACCAGGCATCGGTGCCGCTGCCATGACGAGGGGAATCGCTCCAGGGAATGCACTCACTACAGACTGAAAATCGGTCGTATTGATCAGAAATGATGTTTCATGGTTGTCGGGGAATGGAGCTACGTTGTGCACGATCTTGTAGCCGACCGTCACGGGTACAGCCGCGACCCAGCAAGCAACGTCAAGAAAGGAAAATTCTGGGATGCCAATGTCGCTTAAGATATCCGAGAGCACTGGAATATGTATTGGGGTGTCAAACAATTGGAGTGCGGCTTTGGCGAGATCATAAACAATATCAAACAAGGCATCGATCACATTCTGAGCACTTTCCAACACTACGTCAGCAACAATCCCAATAACCGCTTTAAATAGGTCAACAACGCTCATACTTGGAGCTTTTTCTGCAAGCGCCTGCAAGCTGAGCAAGGCATCACCGAGCGTATCTCCTTCCTTTTCCAGAGCCTGTATCAGCACGTCAATTGGGTTTGAGGGTGGTTCCGAAGTTGCCGATGGTCCTGTGAACACGGCATTCTGGGCATTGTTTTGAAAATGATAGGAGAGTAGCGAGCCTGGTGAACTGTGACCAGCCGACGGAGTTGATTTGCTGTTGACAGTTGCAGTCCCCTCAGAGCCAAGTCCCGGCAGATCACTAATACCTGCCCATCCGTTAACTGCCTGTTTAGCGGAGGTGATCATCTTGTCAAATTCACGCTTCACTTCCTGAATCTCATCAACCTGGTGATTGAGAAATAGCTTCGTCAGATTATGCAGAACGTTTTTGGTACGTTTGATGTCGTCCCATTCAAACAGGAACTCGACAAACTTAATGATGTCTTTGATTGCAGTCTTAACTGCATTAAACACCCACTCTACTGCTCCAACGACCGCATCAACTGTGTCTAGTACAGCTCGATATACTTGCTCACCGATTCTCACAATGAAGTGCCAAGCGGAGGTTGCTGCATCTTCAATCACTTCTACAATTGCTTGCACTCCTGATTTCAACCAGTTAAATAAGTCGCCCGCTGCTACAGCAATTGCATCCCCAACGTTCATTGGGGTAGCCGAAACATTGACTGATGCGAAAGCAGCGACTGCCATCGGTGGTTCAGAATTTGCCTGATCATAGCTCTTGCCCAGATTTGCCAGCGCACTTGCAACAGCCTTGAGGTTGTCGTCAGATGTATTGCTGGCAACTAAAGACTTGGGATTTCCTTTGTCATCTCGGCTCTGAGCAGTTCTAAGCTTGTCAGGAGTATCCAGTGCAGCAAGTTTCTTAAATGGCTTCTCCATCGGGTTGATGACAAGTGGTGAGCCGCTTCCGGTGGAAACGGTGAAGGTTGTGCCAGTTAAAGTGCCTGTTGCCTCAATAATCGTGATGGAACCGAGGGCATTCGACTGAATGTGGATTGGAATATTATCAACTACGTAGTACAGATCATTGATATATACAGCACAGCGATTGCTGGCACTTAGGCTGAGCGATATATCTTTGAGCAAAAGACCTTGCTGATCGGTAGTCTGAATCGTCGTGGTGTAGGAGTTGAAAGAAATGGACTTTCCTTGCGGCGGACTGGGTAAGGTGATTTCATTAGTTTGCCATAGTGTTGAGGTTGGAGATTGGGTGATCCGCTGTAACTTTCCATTCCCTGCTGCAAAGATGGTATTACCACCGTCTACACCATTGATGTAAGGCGATATTTGTTCGATACCAAAAAGAATAGGCAGCGGCACACTCCAAGCCGTAGGATTTGCAGCATCCGACTGTGGGCAGGTCGTGTAATAAACTTGATTACTCGCATTGTGCCCCCACAAGGTAATCGCACCGTTATGACACATCGCCGCAAGTTTATTGGTGTTGGATAGGACTTCGTTGGTAATCAAGGGAAGTGCGATCGCGCCATCCGACTGATTATTGCTGGCAAAGTAGTAGAGGGTTTTGCCACTCACTGCAAACAAGTCGCTTGATAGATCTGTGTTCCGAGTTGTAGCAATGGCGCTTGCTGTAATCCCTCCAGGTAAATTCAAGCGAACAGGGGTGGGTGGAGCACTTCCATAGACATTGATTACTGGGCAAAACTCCAATTGTCCGCTCCCTCCCGCATGACCGACAGTATAGAGTCCATCAACTCGTCCCTTACGCGCTCTGCCGAGGCAACTGTCGTACTTGTCCACTTCAATATCAATCGGAAGATCGTGAGTGTTCCAGTAGCGACCACTCTTTTTGCTGGGATCGATATAAAATCGTCTTACGTCTTTGACAGCGCTGTTCGGATCGCGGACAACATCAACAATAATGTATTGCGTTGCACCCATCGTCTCACAAAGGAAAACATTGGCAATCTCTAGCTTGGAGAATCTCATCTGCGGATTGTCATATTCGTATGACACCCAGTTAGGTGAATCTGCCCAAGCTGTATCTTTATTGGAATTGCCAAGGCATAAGTACAAGTGATCACCAGCGTCGGTGTGAATCACCATTGCCATCCCTAATGAGCCGTCTTGTGCGCTTTGACCGACTTCAAATGTGCTGCATTGCGCCTCGGGTTGTCCCGCAAAGGCTTTTTTAATCAGAGCACTACTCAAGTCTATTTTTGTCCAACCGGCTGCGGAAGTGCCGCTCTCTTCACGAATCAAGTAGAACGTGTTATCGGTGCCAATCGCAAACAAAAGAGAATGACCATCACTGGTTTGCAATGCTTCAAACTTCTTTTGGGGCGAGATAATCTCGGCGTGGAGATAGTTAGTCATCATTTCTGATGAGCAGGTCAGATTGATTGTGGTCATGGTAAATACTTTCTGGTGGGTGATAGGTTTGAACGTAGCGGTTCCGATACGCTTGATCAGCTAAGTAGATGCTGGTGGATAAGCTCGACTATGTAACGAAATGCGAAGG
>RECJ01000157.1 GCA_007694115.1 Leptolyngbya sp. DLM2.Bin27
GTGGAAAGGGCGAAATATTTTTATGGTCAGTGTGGTGTGGGGAACCCACGCCTTACCGGTCTATTGGGAACGCTTGGGGCAGGCTGGCAATAGTGACCTGAAAACGCAACGGCGGCTCCTCAAAGCGGCCCTATCCTTGTTTAAGTCCTATCCGGTTCTCGTGCTGGGTGACCGGGAGTTCCATAGCCCTAAACTGGCGGACTGGCTGGATCAGCGAGGCGTGTTCTTTGCCCTCCGACAGAAAAAGGACTTCCACTTTAAGACAGAGTCTGGAACCGACTATCAAGTCCTCAAAGACGTTGGCTTCAAACCGGGACAGTCCCGCTTTTACAAAGGGATTTTGTGCAACAAAAGCGATGGCATCGGCCCGTTCAATTTAGCGGTCTATTGGAAGCGCAAATATCGCCAGAAGGGGCCGAAGGAGCCGTGGTATATCCTGACCAATTTGCCCACCTTGAAGCAGGCTCTAGCGGTCTATCGATGCCGTTGGGGCATTGAACAACTCTTCAAAGATTGCAAGACGGGCGGCTATCACCTGGAGGATGCCAAGGTCAATGACACCCGCTTTTTAGCCTTAATCTTGCTCATCGCCTTAGCCTACAGTTGGGCCACGATGCACGGGCAGCAGCTGAAACACCTCGGCATAGATCAGTATGCTGGGCGTATCCAAGAGCACCAAGACAAGACGCCTCGACAAAGTGACTTTAGTCTCGGTCTTTATGGCCAACGCTGGATCTATGCCATGGAACTATGGGCCGATTGGGCACTCCAACTGATCGCGCTCAAACCCCATAAGCAGCGCTATTTTCAGCGAGGTTTCTATGCTCTATCCCTGATGCAGCAAGCTCTCTAGGTACGTTGTCACCCGTTGAGGTCAATCGTATGACCTGATACTGACAGCTGTATGAGGCCTTGTGTGCTATGCAAAGTTACTATCCCTGGAATACCAATGTCCTAGCCAAGTGGATTAAGCAAGAACTTGATCACTATGAAAAGCAACATTTAGAAGCTGTCTTACAAATACAAAAACATGTCATTAGATCGTGGTTGAGCGATCCGATGCCGGTGATTACGCTAGACCATATCTATTCGATTGCTCAATATAGAGGTTGGAAGGTCAATCAGGTTATTGACTGGCTTGGGCTCCAGCCCGGTCATGTTCAACAATTGATGCGGCAAAACATTTCCGAAACCTCCTCCAGCAATGCTTTGCGGTAGCTCAAGCCGGGCTTGGTTGTCGCCCGGCGACCCCACCATCGGCTCTAACGCGGCTGGCTGACCTTAGCCCCCCGCGCTACCCCAACGGCCCAACCCCTGCTTATACCGAATCCTGCTTGGCTACCCCCGATCCCCCTGGGCGAACCGCCGTTCGCCCCTACAGGTTGGCCGATTGGCAATCGGGGGTAGGGAATTTGGATTTGGTATTAGGCCCAACTCCCTAGGCCCGAGCAGGAGTTGGGGCCAGCCCACCAATCAAGTCCTAGCCTCATGGCCGGGCAGAGGCTGCCCCTGCGAAAAGATATGTCTTATGTCTATATAGTATGAATTTTGAGAAAATTTGTGCCCTTCGGGGTGTTAGCCGGTACCCCTCCCATGACCAGCAGCTTATCGTCGGGAGCCGCCAGGCTGCGGGCTAGCAGGTTGCTTTCTGCGGCTTCTACCATCTCTTCAAAGGTTTGGGGAAACTCATCGAGCAGAATCGGCTTAACTCCCCAGATTAGGTTCATCCAGTGGTAAACCGTCTCTTTAGAGGTGCAGGCCACCACCATGGCCTTGGGTCGTTCGCCTGAGGCAATAGTAGCGGTGTAGCCAGTCTCGGTAAAGCAAACGATGTACTTGAGGTTGAGAGTTTGATCAATGGCGTTGAGAGCTTCGCTGAGGGCGTGGGTTTCGTCGCTGAGGGCGGCGGGTTCGTTGGCAAACCGCAGATCTTGCTCCACATCGCTGGCAATGCGAGCCAGCATTTCCACCGCCCGCACCGGAAAGGCCCCCACGGCAGATTCACCCGACAGCATTACCGCGTCGGTGCCGTCGAGAATGGCGTTGGCCACGTCGCTGGCCTCGGCGCGGGTGGGGCGCGGATTTTGAATCATGCTTTCGAGCATTTGGGTGGCGGTGATCACCGGGATGCTGCGTCTGTTGCACTCGCGGATGATGTGCTTCTGCAGCATGGGCACCTTTTCGGCCCGCATTTCGACCCCTAGATCGCCCCGGGCCACCATCACCGCATCGACCACGGCAAGAATTTCATCGAGGTTTTGGATCGCCTGGGGTTTTTCGATTTTGGCCAGTACCGGGGTGTGGCTGGCCCCCAACTTTGCCAACAAGGCCTTGAGGGTAAGAATATCTTGGGCCTGGCGCACAAAGCTTAACGAGACAATATCGACCCCCTGAGACACACCAAAGGCCAAATCCTGCTCGTCTTTTACGGTGAGGGAGGGCAGGCGCAAATTGAGCTCGGGCAGGTTGACCCCCTTGCGGCTTTTGAGCGTCCCTCCCTGAATCACCCGGCAGGTGGTTTTGTCCTCGATGACGGCCTCAATCTGGAGTTCGAGTAGCCCGTCATCTAGCAAAATCTGCATGCCCGGCTGGGCCTCTTCGGCCAAGTAGGGGTAGTCGATACCGATGCTGCCGGGCACGGTAGCTACCTGGTCGAGGGGCACCAGATCGATTGTGGCCCCTTCGATCAGCTCGACAGCACCGGTGGGCAGCTGGCCAACCCGAATTTTTGGCCCCTGGAGGTCTTGCAGCAGGGTGATCGGGGCGTCGTGCTCTTGGGAGACTTCCCGCAGCAGGGCAATCATGCGGGCGTGGTCGTCGTAGCTGCCGTGGGAAAAGTTGAGCCGAGCAACGTTCATACCCGCGTCGATCATCTGCTTGAGGGTGGCTTTAGAGCTGCTGGCAGGGCCAATGGTGGCCACAATCTTGGTGCGCCGGGGCAGGGTTTCCATCGAATTAGGCCAGGGGGCAGAGGTCGCAACCAGTATAGACACAGTTGCTTTGACTTCCGTGTAGCTTTAGCTTCATTCTGGGGAAATTTACTGGGCGGGCCAGCGCCGCAGCAGCGCTTCGGCTTCGGCGGCGGGCAGCGGTTTGGACAGGTAGTAGCCCTGGGCGTAGGGGCAGCCCAGCTGACGTAGCTGGGCGAGCTGGCTCTCGGTTTCGACCCCTTCGGCGATGGCTGCCATGCCCAAACTCTGGGCTAGGGCCAAAATCGTTTGTACCATGGCAATCCCGCGAGGATCATCGGCCATCGACTGTACAAAGGAGCGGTCGATCTTGAGAATTTGCATGGGAAACTGATGCACCATGCTCAGCGATGAGTAGCCGGTGCCAAAGTCATCGATGCCCAGCTGAATGCCGCGATCGCGCAGGGTCTGCAAAATCGACTCAGCGGTTTTGGGGTTTTCGATCAAGGCGCTCTCGGTGATTTCAAGGCGCAGATGGTCGCTGCCCAGGCCTGTGGTGGCCAGGGCGGCGTCGATGGTGTCGATCAGCCGGGGGTTGGCAAACTGCTTGACCGATAGGTTGACACCAATGACTAGGTGCTGGGCCTGGGGCAGGTGCGATCGCCACTGCTGTAGCTGCTGACAGGCGACCAGCTGAGTCCATTCACCAATGGCCAAAATCAACCCCGTTTCTTCGGCCAGGGGAATAAACGTGCTGGGCGGAATTAGCCCCCAGCGGGGGTGATGCCAGCGCACCAGCGCCTCAAAGCCGATCAGTCGATGGTCGGCCAAATCGACGATCGGCTGGTAGTGCAGGCTCAGTTCCTGGCGGACAATCGCCCGCTGGAGATCGTTTTCGAGGGTGAGGCGGGTGGCCACCTGCTCGTACATGACGGGGTCAAACAGGGCCGAACGGCCCCGGCCCTTGTCTTTGGCTCGGTACATGGCGGTGTCGGCATCGCGCAAAAAGTCGACCGCCTCCACCGCCCCGGTGAGGTTGCTGGCAATACCGACGCTGGCGCTGATAAAGATTTCGCGCCCCTCCAGCATTAGCGGTACCTGGAGCACCTGATGAATGCGATCGGCGACGCTGAGAGCGTCGTCAATGGCGGCGATGGGGTTGAGCAAAATGGCAAACTCATCGCCGCCTAGGCGGGCTACCAGATCGCCCTCCCGCACCACCGAGTTTAGGCGCTGGGCGCATTCGATCAGCAGCTGGTCGCCCACCAGATGGCCCAGGCTATCGTTGATCACCTTAAAGCGGTCGAGGTCGATAAATAGCACCGCGAACAGGATATCGGTAGCGGCTTTGACCTCCTCGACGGCAGCGTTGAGCTGCTCCATAAAAAAGGCTCGGTTGGGTGCCCCGGTCAGCGGGTCGTGAAGCGCCTCGTAGGTCAGCCGGTCTTCGATTAGCTTGCGGTCGGTGATGTCGGTGAGGGTACCCACCAGGCTGGTCACCGCCCCATCACCACTGCGCTGGGCCTGCCCCAAGAGCTGCACAAAGCGACGACTGCCGTCGGGCCGCAGGATGGCCCCCTCTAGGTTGAGCGACTGGCCGCTGCGCCCCGCCGCCTCTAGCTGCTGCTGCCACTGGCGGCGATCGCCTGCATTGAGGGCCGCCAGCTGCTGATCTAGCGAAGGTGAGGCCTGGGGGGGCAGACCGTAGATCCGAAACATTTCCTCTGACCAGGTGAGCTGTAGCTGGGGTAGGTGCAGTTCCCAGCTGCCAGTGTGGGCAATGCGCTGGGCCTCCTTGAGGCGCGCTTCGGCCCGCTGCCGCTCGCGCAGCTCGCGCTGGGCCTGGGCCAGGGTTTCGGCCTGCTGCACGGCGATTGCCAGCTGGTCGGCCACGGTTTGTACCAGCTCAATATCGGAGGCTTTCCAGGGCTTGGCCTCACGCTCAGGCCCCAGGGCGCGGCGGTGAATGCCCAGACAGCCCCAGGGTGCTGGCTCGCTACAGACCAAGGGCACTAGCAGCCAGCGACCGGGCGGGGCCGCTGCCAAGTCGTCATCTGGGTCATGATCTGGGTCATGATCTGGGTGATGATCTGGGGTGGTGCTGCTCTGCCAGGGATCGAGTTGCACAATATCGAACTGCTTGAGGCGGTGGGCGACGGCAGTATCGGCACTCAGGGGATGGTGCCGCAGGGGAGGCAGGGAATCAGCTTCGCGGTGCTCGGCCAGCAGTCGCCAGCGGCCATCGGCGGGCTGGCGCATTTGAATATCCACATAGTCAGCCTGGAGCAGGTGGGCGATTTCGCGCGCGGCGGTGTCGAAGATAACATCTAGATCGAGGGATCGCCGAATGGCCTGCACGACTCGGTTGAGGGCCTGTTCGCGGCGAATCTGGTGTTCGATCTGCTCGTAGGCTCGCCTGCGGTCGGTGACATCTTGAAAGTACACGGCCAGCCCCTCGGGGGTGGGGTATACGTGGAACTCGTACCAGCTGTCGCAGTGGGCCACATAGTCTTCGCAGGTGAGGCTGACGCGCTCAGCCATGGCCCGGCGCAGCTCTTTGGCTATGGTCGTGCCCAAAATCTCAGGAAACTCATACCAGAAGTTGGTGCCCAGCACCGAGTGGCGCGATCGCAGCAGAAACTGCTCGGCCCGCTGGTTGAGGTAGGTAAACTGCCACTGCTGGTCAAGGGCAAAAAAGGCGTCGGTGACGCTCTCAAGAATGTTGTTGATGCGCCGATGGGAGGCCTGGAGGGCCTGCTCGGCGGCCTGCCGCTCGGCCTCTTCTTGCTTGCGATCGCTGATGTCTTGGGATACCCCAATGCTAAACAGCGGCTCGCCCGCGTCGTCGCGCACCAGACACACCGTCAACGCTACCCACACGTAGCCGCCGTCCCTATGGCAGTAGCGTTTCTCGATGGTGAAGGAGTCTAGATCCCCGGCCAGCAGCCGGTTGTAGTGCTGCAAATCGAGCGCTCGGTCGTCGGGATGGGTGATTTCGAGAAACGTTTTAGCGGTCAGCTCTTCGCGGCTAAAGCCCAGAAGTCGGCACATGCCGGGGTTGACATCTACCATTTGCCCGGCCAGGCTGGCTTGACAGATGCCGACGGCGACTTGCTCAAAAATGGCCCGAAACCGCGCCTCTGCTGTCCTTAGGGTGGCTTGGATCGCCTGGCGCTCAGCTGCGTCTTTGCCAATGGCCAGCTTACTGGTCTGGTCGTTAAGCTGGGCTAACGACGACGATCCCAGCAGGATGTGGGTGGGGCCATCGGCGGGAGTGAGGGGGGCTGCCGCCCGTAGGGAAAGCTCCAGCCCCTGGTCGATTACCGTTCGGTATAGGCGCTGGCGGGGTACCACTCCCCAGAGTTGCCCTGGCTGATCGACCACCAGCAGGTACGGCAGATCAGTAGCCTGCATCACTTGCAAGGCCTCGACTAAGCTGTCGCTGGAGCGCACAGTCGGCACCTTAAGCAAGCGGCTGAGGCCAAGCGACGTCAGGGCCGGGTCTAGACCAGCGGCAACGGCGTCAATCACCTGCTGCTCGGTAAACAGGCCCAAAATCTGGCCTTTTTCTACCACCGCCACACAGCTCAAACCCTGCCCTTGCATGACCTGTACCGCCTGCCTAATCAAGGCCTGGAGCGACAGCACCGTTGAGCGCATATCCACCAGATCGGCGATGTCTGGCCCAGTTTTGGGCGGGCGAGGGGCATCAGGGGGCAGGGGTGCGATCGCACCCAGCTGCTCACTAGCCCGGTCATTGGCCCGGTCATTGGCCCCGTCATTGGCCAACAAAAATTCTGAGTTTGAGAGAGCGGCCATAGCCAACGACACCTAAGGCGCTACGGTAAAGCGTTTGCAGATAGCACCACCACCCGGCCTAAAAACCAGTCTCTCACCAGCCGTGGTGCCTAGGGGTGGATAAGTATTGCCTAGATATCTATCGTGCCTTAATCGTACCTGTTATCTTTCGATCAGGCGACCGAACTAGCGGCCAGAGCTGACGCCAGAAGCCGCCACTAAGTCAGCCTCGACCTCCTGGCGCAGACGGGCCAGAGTGGCTGAGGTATCAGTCGCCTGAAGCAAGGCCGTCAGGGTAGCACTCACCCCCTCTGGCCCCCAGGTGCAGCCCTGCTCTAGATAGGTTTGGGCGGCTTTGCCCACGGTGTAGGCTCCGTAGCCTGCGGCGCTGGCTTGGGCGGTCATGGCCCCGGCCAGGGCGGCCACTCCCGAGGCACTGTCAACCAGGGTCACCAGGGCGGCGGTGGTTTTGCCTGCCCCCAGCAGGCCGCTGCCCAACTCGCTCAGCAGCAGCGTGCCCGAGCTTTTGAGAATTGCCCGCCACAGCCGCCCTGCCTCGTGACCCGTCAGCGGAAACCCGTAGAGCCGCGCCAGGGTGCGAATCATCACCAGGTCGATCACCACCCCGCCCAGTAGGTCGAGGCCTGCAATCGGGTTGAGGGCCACGGCGGCGGCCTTGTACTTGGCAAATTGCCAGATGGTGTCGTCGGCGCGATCGCGGTGCAGCTGAGTCACATGGCCCACCATGTCACCCTCAATTAGGCGGGCCTGGCGCAGGGCGTTGAGGGCCACCAGGGCGGGGCCATCCTGGGCCACAATCGCCAGCAGAGCCGATTTGAGTGGCTCAATCTGAGCGGGCTGAGGTTCCCAGTCTGTGGCGGTGCGGCCATCGGGCCACTCCACCTGCACCCGCAGCGGAGCCGGGCTAGCCGCCACCATGACCACCTCGTCAACCACCAGCTGGGTGCTAGACGCTGGCCCCAGTTGGTGGCGCAGACGTTGTAGGGTGTGGTACACCGCCTGACGGTCGATTTCGGGGTACAGATCAATTTTGTTAAACACCAGCAGCAGCGGCTTCTGCCCTTGCTGTAGGGCTAGCAGAGCCTCGTACTCTAGCCGGGTGATCTCTCCGGCCACCACAAACACAATCAGGTCGGCCTGGGTGGCCACGGTCTGGGCCATTTCGGCGCGCCCGTCGCCGCCTACCTCATCGAGGCCGGGGGTGTCAATTAGCTCGATTTGCCAGGGCTGGTCAGCCGCTAATTTTGGCTGCCAGTACACCGACCGGGGCCAGCGGGTGACCCCATGCAGGGGGCCGGTTTCTAGCAGGTTCTCGCCTACTAGGGCATTGATCACCGCCGACTTACCTCGGCTCACTAGGCCAAACACCGCCACCCGCAAACACCGCGACTCAAGCTTGGCGCTGAGACTCTGGAGCTGGCCCAGGCCGGTTTTGATCGCCGCCAGATTGGCTGACGCCGGGTCGGCATCGCCCTGGAGGGCAGTGGAGTAGCGGGAGGCCGCTTGGGTCAGGGTTTGACGGGCGCGGTGGAGGAGCGGGGAGGGCATGGCGGGGAGGTGGGGAGGTGGGGGGTGGGTGGTTTTCGAGCTTGAAGGTGTTTTAGAGGTTGAGGTATGGGGAAATCAAATTCCTTCCACGATGCCCACTGGCTCAGCCACCGGCTCAGCGGTCAACTCCACCGCCGGGGCGGTGCTGGCGGGCAGCTGGGCCGGGGCGGGTTTGAGAATAGCAATCCCCTGCTTGGCCAGGGTTTGCAGCAGGCTGAGCTGGCGGTTGGGCTGGATGGTGCTCTGCAAGCGCTGGGCAATCGATTCCCAGGACAGGTCGGGGGTGGGGGTGCCCGCCAGGGCGGCTTGCTCAAAGTAGTCGACCAGGCTGAGCCCGGCCATGCGGGTGAGGTAGGCGGCGCTCAGCCCCTGCACTAGGCCGCCGGCGACGTAGGTGGCAAAGTGGCTCTTGAGTACGGTGGTGAGCACCTGGGTCGAGAGCTCCACTAGACCCAGCTTGACGGTGAGGCTGGCCAGGGTGCCAGCGGCGGTTTTAGCTTCGTCGAGGGTGAGGTTAAAGCCGTAGAGTTTGCCCAGATTCATAATCAGCTGACCATTGATGGCGACGGTGGCCAGCAGGTCGAGGGTGGGCACGGGGTTGGCAAAGGCGGCGGCCCCGGCCACCCACTGAAGCTGGTCGATCAAAGGCAGGGCGCGATCGCGCCTGACTCGGTTCAAATCAGTCTGCACCTGCTGGCGCAGGGCCTGGGTGCGGCGCAGCACCGTGGCCGCCACCAGGGTCGAGCGCTCGGCCACTAGGGTAGTGGTCAGGGCGGCGGTCAGGGGTGCGATCGCAGGCTCCGGCGTTTCCATGGTTTCGACAAAGCTGCCGTCGGTCTGGTGGCGGCGCACCTTGATTGGCCGGGGGGCAGCGGCGATGGCCACCACGGGCACAGCGGCGGGCAGGGTGGCCACCCGCTGCAGCAGCTGGGTGAGAATCGTCTGCTGATCGGCACTGTCGTAGTGGTCTTGCTTGTTGAACACCAGCACCGCCCCCTGGCCCGCAATCAGGCGATCGCCCAGCAGGGTCAAGGCGCTGTCGGTGATGTCGCCGTCGGTGAGCAGCAGCAGGCCGTCGTAGCCCAGCCAGTCAGGGGTGGCGGTGGCGGTCAGGGCCACCTCTTCAAAGGCCAGATCGGGATTTTTCTCGGCGCTCAGCAGGGTGAGCAGGGTGGTTTTGCCGGTGCGGGGGTCACCTGCGATCGCCACCCGCAGACCCGGGCGATCTAGATCTGCGTTTAGGTCTCGGTGCCGCTGGTGGTAGGTGGCCAAGGCGGCGGGTAAAACGGTCGTTTTGCTGGCCAGCGCAGATTCTTCGGTCAGGGTGTCGATCAAAGCCAGCAGGGCCGCCAGCTCAGTTTCGACCCGGGTGCGATCTACCACGGGTGGGGCGACGGGTTTTGGGGCCGCTGGCGGGCGATCGCCCCGCCGCCACCACCACACCCCCGACCCCAGGGCAATGGCGCTCAGCAGCGTTGAGCTATCCAGCGGGTTGAATTCGGCGCTACCCAGCAGCGCCAGCGTGGCCGACAGCCCCAGCCCCCCCACGAGCAGCGGCTGCTTGATCAGCCTGGGTAGCGCCAGGGCAGGCTTAAACCGCCGCCAAGACTTGCCCTCAGCGGCGTTATCTGCGGCTTGATCCGCGTTATCCCTTGGCTCTATCTGCATGGCTTCAGCGCCCCTGGGCGCGACGACGGGTTGGCTTTTGGCTCTTGACTCTGGACTGGCTGACTCGGCCAGTGAAATGCTGAAATGGAAATGAAAGCTGGAATTAAAATTGCTTCAGGTCTGATAGGTCTGATTAGTCGATTCCTATGGGTCGATTGTCGCAAACAGGTTGCCATTCCTCCAGTAGGGACTTCCTCCCCGCTGGCGGCGTAGATTCCGCCCCTGGGGCGCTGCGGGGCGCGGTCGGTGATCCTACTGTAAACTGGTGTAGCGATCCCGCTGGCGGGCTTGCCGCCAGCTCCGCTGACGTTCATCTGCCGTTAGCTTCTCATTTTCAGATCCTGAATTGCTCCGAACGCTATGCACCCGATTTTGCCCCCTGGTACCACCCTTCAAAACCGCTACCGTGTGCTGCAAGAGCTGGGCCATGGCGGGTTTGGGCGCACCTACCTAGCGGTCGATCTGGGGCGCTTTGAAGAGCAGTGCGCGGTCAAAGAACTCGAACCCCAGCAGGGCGACCAATTCTCTGACAAGGCTCTCCAGCTGTTTCAGCGCGAAGCCACCATTCTCTACAACATTGAGCACCCGCAGATCCCTAAATTTCAGGCGATCTTTGAAGAAAATCAGCGCCTTTTCTTGGTGCAAGACTACATCGACGGGGTCACCTACCGCGAGCTGCTCAACCAGCGTCTCCAGCAGGGCATGGTGTTCTCCGAGGCCGAAGTGCGGCAGTTTTTGCAGCAGATGCTGCCGGTGCTGGCCCATATCCACGGCAAAGGCATTATTCACCGCGACATTAGCCCCGACAACGTCATGCAGCGCCGTGTCGACGGCCTGCCAATGCTGATCGACTTTGGCGTAGTCAAAGAGGTGGTCACCCGCATTCAGCCGCCGGGCAGCCCCAGCCAGGTGACCTCGGTGGGCAAGCTGGGCTACGCCCCCAGTGAGCAGATGCAGTCGGGTCGAGCCTACCCCAGCAGCGATCTCTACGCCCTGGCGGTGACCGCCATTGTGCTGCTGACCGGCAAAGAGCCCCAAGACATTTTTGACGATGTCAACCTCACCTGGAATTTGCCCTATACCCTTAGCCCCGGCCTCTTGCAGGTGCTGCGGCGGGCCACCAGCTACCGACCGGGCGATCGCTACCAGTCAGTCAGTGAAATGGCCCAGGCTCTGGGGGCGGGCGGCACCGTACAGGGGCAGCCCACCGCTGTGCCGCCCTCCCAAGTGAGAACCGTAGCGGTGGGGCGGCAGTACCAGCCCACCCAGGTCACTGCTCCCGCCCCCGCCCCCGCCTACAGCGCCCCACTCCCCGTGGCTGAGCCTGCCTCAATTTGGGAAAACCCCTGGGCGGTAGCGATGATTGGCGGAGTCCTGGCCCTGTTTGCGGGCCTTGGCGGCTGGACGGTGGTGAGCCTGCTCAACCGTACTCCGGCTCCGGCCCCCACCCCCGAGATCACCATTGATCCGGCCCCGCTGCCCACCCCCACCCCCACCCCC